>CAZVTL010000074.1:9231-15369 GCA_964630075.1 uncultured Tangfeifania sp. | reverse complement strand
CAAGCCAGGATTGAGATCAGGCGAAGGCAAAAATAAACCGGTAGTATTTGACCCCACGAGCACGACAAAGGAAACAAACAAACCCCCACAAACCTAAACACAATGACCCATCCTCTCCCTGCACAAACAGCGGAAAACGAACGGCTGACCAAGGCGCTGGAGCAACTCAACCTGGAGTTCCTGGAGCTCTTTACCAGGCACAAGGAGATGGTGGAAGATGAAGCTACCGTCCTCACTTCGCTCTACCTGGAGAAGCTTGGTCAAAGGCAGCTTGAATTGCTGCAGAAGCAAACCGAAGCAGCCAGGCTTAAGCTGAAAATGAACCTGGTACATGCGGCCATCAACAGGAATGAAAAACCTGACTTGAAGGAGATTGAGCGAATTTTGGATGAAAAGTTGCAAGCCTACTACCTCCAGATCGTTGCCCAATCTACCGCCCTGGATCAGGCGCAAATGGTGCTTTCCAACCTGATCCCGCCGGAGGTGGCGCAAAAGCTGAAGGAGACTTTTCGGGTGCTCTGCAAAAGGCTGCATCCGGATCTCCATCCGAACCAGACCGAAGAGGAGAAGGATTTGTTCATCAAGGTGAAGGCCGCCTACGATTTACAGCGGTTGGAGGATTTGCAGCAAATCCTGCTCTACCTGGATGATACCACCCCAGAAAAACTCGCACTGGTTTCGGGCGAAGAGAAGCGGGAGCGCATGGCGCATCTGAAATCCAGCATCATCGCCTTGAGGGACAAAATCGGGCAACTCCTTCAAAGTTTCCCGTTTACGGTGAAAGAGTTGATTTTTGACGGGGAGAAAATTGCGCTCAAACAAGCTGAATTGCAAGGTCAAATCCAGATCTTTGAAGAGGAGATCGCATACTATACCAACATCTTAGCCATAATGACCGATGAATGAATCCATACTTCCGGTAACTCCAGGATTGCTGGCACTGTTGAGTCAGCCGAATACAGGTATTTCACCCTTCAAGCAGGAGATCTTCTTGCTGGAAATAGTGGTGGCAGGAACAAGCTTCTGCAAGGAGGCGGCCACCATCGAGCCTGCCATTCTTCCGGAGAAGATCTTAACCATGAAACGGGAACCCAACAACCAGTACGATCAGTTTGCCATCGCCATCTATGTCGACAACATCCGTCTCGGATTTGTCCCGGCAGAGATGAATTTGGTCTGCTCCAGGCTGATGGATGCCGGGAAAATCATCTTTGGCAGGGTCGTTTCCAAAAACTGGAAAAACAAATGGCTGCAGATCAGGGCCAATATTTACATGGTCGAATAATCGATCGATAAAATTATACTGCCACTGATCGCATTTCATCCACCTCCTTGCCAATCCGCCTGACCTGGCAGATCATCCTGGAAAGGATGTAATCTTTCAGCTTGGATTCATTGGCCGACCGGTAGAGGATCTTGCCAACGCTGCAGATTTCGTTCAGCTGGTCGTAAAGTTCTTTCAGGAGGCCCCTGTTTTTTTGAACATTGGCGTAACGTTGCGAAACCAGTGCGAACTTTTTGTCCATATCTTCGTCCAGCAGCTTACTGATAACTGAGAACCTCGCAATCAGCGCTGCCGACAATCCTTTGGTCATCAGATCATTCTTGTATTTTTTGATATTACCATCAACGATCTGTAGCAGCATTAATACGCTTTCCACATCGCGCTGCCTGACACTCTTGCGCAGTTGCACCAGGCCAAAATCGGCCGGTGAGATCGGCACCTGGTTCCCCGCCAGCTTGAGGTAACCCTCCAGGTAATTAATGGGGAAAATGAGGTTGTCAAGCATTTGGTACATGCGTTCGGTGATCACCTGTTGCTCCACCGTTTCAGAATCGGGTCGGACCAACTCTTTTACCACTTCAATCCTGGATTCCAGATCGGCCAGGTAATGTGCATCAAACCAGGTGGAATAGGCAGTGAAATCACTTAGGTCGCGTGCCAGGTGATTGGCCGCAAACCTGCATAAAACGGGCAATTCCTCCTCTTGGAAGTCGAAATTGCAGCGAATGTTCAATCTCATTTAAAATAGTTTAAGGGATTAATAATAAATGTATGTGAACTTTGTGCAGATAAATAACAGAAACGCTTACAAGAACGGATTATTCCGGAATTACTTTGAGGTACATATCAGCAGTTATTGATGGCAGTTATTTAAAAAAATGGAAGCGGTAGTTCGCTGAAGGGACAAATTGACCAATGTGGTTGACAGGCCGTCCGATCAAAAGAGTTTGAAAGACGCTTTCTGTACATTGATACCAAAATGAATGGATAGGTTACCCTCAAATTACTAATATAGAATGACTCAAAGGAACAAGGTGGGATCATTGTTCCTTTGAGTCTCACTGTCAGGGGGGCACAATCATCCTGACAGAAAATCCACTGAAAGCATCCTGTGGTCAGATCCTTCATATCTTCGTCCCTTCGTCTCTTCCTCCGGCTCAGGGGAGTCCAGCCTCAGGGACTGAATCGAAAATCCAAAATCTTTCTACCTTGCTACCGTCCTAACGATCACTTCCAGTTCATCGGCGGCTTCCATCATTACCTTCTGGATGGCTTCAGACTGCCCATGGGTAAAGATCTTTCCGTTGATCGTGGCCACATAGATCTTGCCATCCGCCTTTTCGTATACGGAGATCCTGCAAGGCATCATCACCGAGACAATCCGTTCATCGCTTTTCTCCAGCATATTGCCCGAATAGGTTGGCTTGCAAATCTCGATCACCTTTACAGGCCTGACGGCTTTGCCGGATTTGGCAAGTGTGGCCTGGAGATCGTGGGTGGCAGGGTTTCCCCAATCCCGGTCGGTGGCTGCTGTTATCAGGAGCTCAACAGTTTCGTTGAACCCAAAAAGACTCTCTTTTTCAAATATTGGCTGAAGTTCCTGCATGGTTTTGCTTTTAAGGTATTGAAAATTTAGGTTTCTCTCCACTTTTGGCGTCAGAATCGCCCTACTAAGTTAGCCCTATTTTCAGCTGTAGCTACATATTTCTGATTATTTCCAACTTTTTCATCACCTCAATCCAAATCCTTTGCAATGGATATCGCAGCGATGGTGCCATCTGCCACGGCAGTAGTGATTTGGCGGTATTTTTTGCTGATCACATCTCCCACTGCATAGACATTCGGAATGGAGGTGCGCATCTCTTCATCCGTTTTGATATAGCCCCACTGATCGAGTTCGAGCTTGTCGGTAAATAGACCCAGGTTGGGTTTCATGCCAATGAATATAAAGACGCCATCCCCTTCCATGGTCTTGATCTCTTTGGTGGTCAGGTCTTCTACTTCCACCACCATGCGGTCGCCGACCTTTTGGAAGGATCTTGGCTCGTGCAGGAAAATTGGGTGAATCTTCGGGTTGGCCAGCAGTTTGTCCTGCGCCGTTTTGTTGGCCGTAAAGGCAGCAAACTGGTGGACAATGGTGACTTTGGAGGCAAATTTGGAGATGAAATCACTCTCCTCGACGGCAGAGTTACCTCCTCCAATGACAATCACCTCCTTGTCGACAAAATATTTGGCATCGCAGGTGGCACAATAGGAGATTCCCTTGCCTTTCAGCTCCCGTTCCCCCTTTGCCCCGGTGAGATTGGGCGTTGTTCCGGTAGCTATGATGATCTTCTTGGCACGAATGGTCTCCATTTCGTCAATCACCACGGTCCGGTTGACCAGGTCTACCTTCGTCACATCCACTGCCACTTTGAATACCGTTCCGCACTGCTTGGTCTGTTCAGACATGTTGTGGGAAAGCATGTATCCTGCCTGGGGATCGATGAATCCGGGATAGTTGGAAACTTCGTGGGTGGTGGAGACATGTCCGCCCGGTAGCGAGATATCCACCAGCACCGTTTTGATCTTGGCCTGACAGAGGTACAATCCTGCCGTCAATCCGCCCGGACCACCTCCCAGTACAATCACGTCGAACTCGGAGACTTGCGGTTTGATTTTGCCTGTGATTTCGCTGACGGTGGCAGCCGGCAGCAGGGCATTCAGGTTTTTGATGATTTCGCTCCGTTTGATGCCGCCAGCCAGACGCTCGGTCACCTCTTTGCCACCGTCATAAAATAGTAGGGTGGGGGATGATTTTACCCCCAGCTTGTCAGACAATTCGCGGTTGGCCTGGCGGTACATCTTTACAAATTTAATTTCATGGCCATACATCCCTGCAAGGGATTCAAATTTTGGGGCTACCGCCTCGCAGGGTGGACATTCGGTGGAGTAAAAATCCAATACAACTTTTCCTCCCTGCAATACTTCCTGTTCAAATTCTGAACTGCTGATCTCTTTCATGGTAATTTTTTGTTATTGATATTTTAGGTTCCTGGCTATTTTCCCTTCCAGGTCAATTTTCGATTTTGGATTCGGTCCCTGGGACTGGACTCTAATGAGCCTGCCGAAGGGTCGAAGGTTTGGATTGCTCCTTTTTCATTACATGCTCCTTCCGTCCGAAATGACAGATCTGCATTTCTCTAATTGCTACCGCGGACGGTGGTCTTTTTGCATTCCTATCACCGGGGTGTCGCTCCTTCGTCGCTTTACCCCGGCCTATGAGGCTTTAACCCTTTCAGGGTTTTAAACCAAGTATTTTCGGGATACCACTAAGGGTGCCCCTGCCATCTCTCCGTCATTTCAGTCCTTCCGTCAATTTTCCGTCATCCCTGCGTCTCCGTTTCTCTGTTTCTCCGTTTCTCCGTTTCTCCGTTTCTCCGTTTCTCCGTTTCAATATTTTCCAGCAATCCTTCAGGACGACCACAAAGGGTCGCCCCTGCTATCTCTCCGTCATTTTAGTCCCTCCGTCATTTTTCAGTCTGCTCTTCTTCCAGCATCTCTCCAAAGTACGCCTTGAACCCGATCTCCAGCAGCTCCTTCACCGGCCGGCAATCGGGAGTGAGGATCGATCCGTTTTTGTTTTTGGCTACTGAGCCGCAACCACCGCCACAGGCGAGCTGAACGGAACAGTTCCTGCATTCTTCGATGGAGGTGACATCCCGCGAAGCCCATTGGTGGATCAACTGCTCATTCTTCGTGATCTCAGGATAGAAAGTACCCAGGGCCTCCTCTTCTTTGCCGACGGTGGCCGTACAAGAATAGATTCTGCCGGTATAGTCAAAGGCCCATTCCGATTTGCAGGCGGGGCATGCATCAAACAAGGGATCGGGCAGCGAACCATTCTCGGACAGATACTTGGCTACCGAATAGGAGGGTTTGTAGAACTCCAGGATATGTGGATGAACTTCTGTTAATTCAAATATTTTTTTGAACAGCGAGATCCTTGTGAACAACTGATCCGGCGTCGACTGGCAGTGGTGAAGTTCGTAATTGCGTCCGATCTGTGTTTTGAAAAGGGGATGGGCGATCCATCCTTTTTCGATGGCATAAGAGGCCAGTTCGGGAAGGTTCTCAATATTTTGTTTGTCAATCACCATCCTGAGGTTTACCGGAAAACCGGCTGCCAGCGCTGCATCAATGCCCCGGACAATGGGCTCAAAGGTTGGGGATCCTCCCTTCAGGAAGCGCCGTTGGTCGTGAATGGTTTTGGTGCCATCCAGGGTAATCTGGATCTCACGGATCTTCCCTTGGGAGAGCAACTCAATGTAATTTTCGAGGTAATAGCCGTTGGTAACTAGGCAAATATCAATTCCCGCTTCGTTCGACTTCTCCACCATCAGTGAGATCAGTCCGCGCTGTTGTGGGGTGTTCAAAAGTGGTTCCCCACCAAAAATGGTCAGGTATTTGCGCCGGTTGGCCAGCTCTTTCCTGACATAGTCGAAGAAAGCCCCGATCAGTTCGGGGGTCGCACTCTGGTGCGGATTGGTATACTCATCCTGGTAACAGTAACTGCAGCTGAAGTTGCAGCTGTAGTTCGGTACAAAAAATAGTTGCACCTCCTCCTCGTCCCGCTGGTCTACAAAATCAAAATAGCGGTTGCGGTAGAGCTTCTTCTCTGCCTCGGAGGTGGTCAGGTAGCCATTTTCAGTCAGATCTTCCAGCAGCCCCGGAAGATCTGTTTTGGAAGGCTCCTCCATCAAGACTCCGGCTTCCTCTTTGGAAAGCAGATCGGCATTGCCACTCAACAGGTTCACCACGAAATAGTCGTCGGAACCTGAGACTTTGGAGACAATATTGTGTTTTGATTTAAC
>CAZVTL010000074.1:0-9131 GCA_964630075.1 uncultured Tangfeifania sp. | reverse complement strand
TTGGATTGCGCAACAATCAAACATTTCTGCCATTTGAAATGCGCTGATTCTCGTTCCTGTATTCAGAAATCGAAAATCTAAAATCCAAAATTAAAGAATAGGTCTGCCGGGAAATTGCTCTCCCGACAGACCATTCATGAAATTAGTCGTGGCATCCCACAACCGATTTGGAAGTCTTGGCACAGCACTGGGCTATCACCACGCTTTTCTGCGCTTCCTGCTTTTTAACCAAACTTTTCATTTAGAATACAATTAATGAATGAATTACGAACTTATATATTTGCTTAGAAAAGCCACACTTGAATTGCCCATTGAAAATAGACAATGATGAAAAACTATTTGGCGCCACAACTGCATGATTTGGCCTTTGGTCTTTCTCCTGCTACCGTGAAACTGGAGACCTCCACCTTCCCTTTGGGGTAAGGTTTGGACTCTTCCAGAATGGTGATCGACTGAAATCCGGCTACGGAAAGGGTTTCAAGATATTCGCCGCGGGTTACCGAACCTGCCCAGCACTCCGAGACAGCCACCGGATCATTCCTGTACGCTTCCGGTACAGGGGATGTTGCATAGATATCACTCACCACAAAACGTCCGCCCTTTTTCAGTATCCTGTATATTTCATTCCAGACTGCCGATTTATCTGCTGCATGGTTGATGGTGCAATTGGAGATGACCAAATCAGCGGTCTGATCAGGCAACTCGATCTTTTCCAGTTCACTACGGACAAATTTTACATTGTCTATTCCAAATTTCGCTGCATTGTCCCTGGCGGTTGCCAGCATTCCATCCGAAATATCTATACCGTAGGCAAAACCATGTTCTCCGACCTCTTCCGCCATTCTCAGGACATCTGTACCCCGACCGCTACCAAGGTCTACACAGATTTCTCCGGCTCTCACCTTCGAGAAATTGAGTGCCCCGCCGCAGGAAAGACAACATTCGGTTTTGGCTAGTTGGCTGTATCTCAGATTTATACTTGAATAATCCATCTTTTAAAAATAAAGAATATTTTCCTTCCGATCCGTGAATGACTAAGTTCGTCATTATTTGAATCGATGGGACAAAAATATAAAAAAATAGTTTAAATCGCATTAATATCACTTAAATCTTTTTATTATCACTATTTTTGTCCCATGAAAAATTTCTTTGCAGACAGTCTGACGCCGGATGAACTTGAAAAGTTTTTTCAAAGTGATGAGAAGTGCCTAGAGTTTATTGCTTCCATGAAATGGGGGGAGGAATTCGAGTGCCGCAAATGTGGCAACACCAATTTCTGTGCCGGGAAGACTCCTTATGCAAGGCGGTGTACCAAATGCAAGAGTGAAGAATCGGCCACTGCCGGTACCATTTTCCACAATTGCAAGTTTCCGATCAGCAAGGCATTCTACATTGCTTTTCAGGTCTGCAGGGGAAATGAGCCACTCTCTACCTACGAATTTGCCCGGAGGCTCTCGTTACGCCAGATGACCTGCTGGAATTTTAAATCAAAAATCACGGCTGCCCTGGATGCCCTTACCCATCTCTCCGATGAGGAAAAAAAGGATGCACGAAAGCTTTTTACCTTCGAGGAAGTGCCTAAAGTGCGCTAGAGTGCTTAAAGTGCCTAGAGTTATCGACTCCAAAAAATTAAAGCCAATAGCAAAATACTTTAGGCACTTTAGTTCACTCTAGGCACTTTAGGCACTTTTTCAATGCCCCCATCAACATATGTCTCTATTTTCATATTTTCGACTATTGGCACAAAAATTTAAAAAAATCAAATATTTAACAAATTCCTAACATTAGTCATCCAATGTTAACACAATATTTCCTTAGATTTGGAAGATGAGGCTAACCAGGTATGACCTTCCGGCTACGGAATCCTTCGGCAACTAAATTAGCTTCAGCCAATTAAAACCCGAGGAACTTATGATTACACATGAAGAGATTTGCAGTGTCCATTCCATGACGGAAACTGATAAATACGGTTTGCTTGAGCAGGTAATGGACGATTATGACCGCAAGGAGAGCAACCTGATTCAGATCCTGCACATGGCTCAGGCAATTTTTGGTTTCCTGTCCCCCGAAGTTCAGTCTTTTATAGCTGAACGAATGGACATCCCCAACTCCAAAGTAAACAGTGTGCTTACTTTTTACTCTTTTTTCTCGACCAAGCCAAAGGGCAAATATACGGTAAGCATTTGTCTGGGTACAGCTTGTTATGTAAGAGGAGGGAAGGAGGTAGTTAACAAGTTGAAGGAGGTTCTCTCCATTGAAGTTGGGGAGACGACTGAAGATAAAATGTTCTCGCTTCAGGTGATGCGGTGCATAGGAGCCTGTGGTCTGGCACCAGCAATGACCATCAACGAGAAGGTTTACAAACAGGTAAATCCCAATAAGTTGCACCGCATTCTGGGAATGCTGAAGTAATGCTTTCCCATTTTTCCCAACTACAGTCAGATAACCAAAAATCCAATCACCATGTATATCAAATCTCTGAAAGATCTGAAGAAAATTAAATCATCATTTCAGAAACAGGAGTCTCAGTACCAATTTGTTGCCCATGTTTGCTACGCGGCGGGTTGTCTTTCCTCCGATTGTCGTGAAGTAAAAGAGGCCTTCGTCAAAGCTTTGGAGCACGAGAAACTAACCGAAAAGGTGAAGATCAATCTGACAGGTTGCATGGGAGCCTGTACTTTAGGACCCACCCTGATCATCAATCCCGGACAGACCCTTTATTGCAACCTGAAACCTTCTGACATGCAGCACATTGTCAAAGAGCATATCCGGAAGGGAAAAATTGCCACCAAATATTGCTACAGGGATCCGGAAACCGGCAAGGAGATTCCAAATATGCAGGAGATTGATTTTTTCAAACACCAAAAAAAGATCGTCCTCCGCAATTGTGGAACCATTGATTTTGCTTCTCTTGATGAATATGTCGCCAAAGATGGCTATTTCGCACTTTGCAAGGCTATTACAGAGATGACTCCTGCTTCAGTGGTGGATGAGATTAAGAGATCAGGAATGCGCGGCAGAGGAGGTGGAGGTTTCCCTACAGGACTAAAATGGGAGATGGCCTCCAAAGAGCAGAGTGACCAAAAGTACATTATATGCAATGCAGATGAAGGCGATCCGGGGGCATTTATGGACCGGAGCCTGCTGGAGGGTGATGCACATGCGGTGATAGAGGGTATGGTTATCGGAGGATATGCCATTGGGGCCACCAAGGGGGTGGTCTACATCCGTGCAGAATATCCTATCGCCATTGAACGGTTGACAATTGCCATCAAGGCAGCCCGTGAATACGGAATATTGGGTGAGCATATTTTCTCTTCGGAATTCGATTTTGACATTGAGATACGGATCGGTGCTGGAGCATTTGTCTGTGGGGAGGAGACAGCCCTGATGGCCTCTGTTGAGGGACGCAGAGGCGAACCAACACAAAAGCCTCCCTTTCCGGTTCAATGCGGCTTATATGGCAAACCTACGGTTATCAACAATGTCGAGACATTTGGCAGCATTGCCCCCATTCTGCTTCAGGGGGCTGACTGGTTTGCCTCGATCGGAACTGAAAAGAGCAAAGGAACCAAGGTCTTTGCCCTGGCAGGTGACATACGGATGAAGGGACTCATCGAAGTCCCGATGGGCATTGCGCTGGGGAAAATACTGTTTGACATTGGCGGAGGTATTCCAAAGAATAAAAATTTCAAGGTAGCACAGACAGGTGGTCCTTCCGGAGGATGTCTGACGGCTGAGCACCTCAATACCTCCATCGACTATGACTCCCTGATCAAACATGGTGCAATCATGGGTTCCGGAGGATTGATTGTTGCAGATGAAGATACCTGTATGGTGGATATGGCACGTTTTTTCATGGATTTTGTGCAGGAGGAGTCGTGCGGGAAATGTACTCCCTGCCGTTTGGGCACCAAAAGAATGCTGGAGATCCTCGAGCGCATTACAGTAGGACAAGGGGAGGATGGAGATGTTGAGAAATTGATCGAATTGGGTACCTCCATCAAGGAATCTGCCATTTGCGGACTGGGTCAAACGGCGGCCAATCCGGTGTTGAGTACCATCAAGTACTTCAGAAATGAGTACAATGAACACATTCAAAAGAAGTATTGCCGCTCAGGGGTATGCAGTGAAATGTTTATCTCTCCCTGTCAGAATGCCTGCCCTGCAGGGGTGAATGTACCGGGTTACATTGCACTCATTGCAGCTGGCAGGGTAAAGGATGCCTACAATCTGATCCGTCAGGACAATCCTTTCCCCTCCATCTGCGGCAGGGTATGTACCCATCCTTGTGAGAGCAAGTGCCGCAGGGCTCAGCTAGATGAAGCCATTGCGATTGCAGATTTAAAGAGATATGCAGCTGATTATGTGTTGAATTCAGACGAGCCATACATGAACCTGATGTTTCAGAAAAATGGCAAATCTGTTGGTATTATCGGTGCAGGTCCTTCCGGACTCACTTGTGGCTACTATCTTTCAAGGCTCGGTTACACCGTCGATATTTATGAAGAGAAAAGTGTTGCGGGGGGTATATTGGCTTATGGCATTCCTGAATACCGCCAACCAAAAGATATTCTCAAAAAGGAGATTGACTCTATTATCCAGTCCGGGATCAACATTATCTACAACACAAAGGTGGGAGAGGACATCTCTTTTGCAGAACTTAAAGCAAAATATGGTGCCATCTATGTTGCCACCGGGACGCAATTGTCACGCAAGATTGGCATTGAAGGAGAAGAGAAGGAGGGCATCTACCACGGACTCGATTTCCTGAAAGACATCAACCTCAAAAAGAATGTCAAGGTAAAAGGGGTTGTTGCGGTGATTGGAGGCGGTAATACTGCACTTGACGCTGCCAGATCAGCCTTGCGACTAGGAGCAGACAAGGTTCACATTCTCTACCGGAGAACACGGGAAGAGATGCCTGCCGACCGGCGGGAGATACAAGAAACGCTGGATGAAGGAATTATCCTTCACGAATTGGTGGCTCCTGTACGTTTTTTGGGAAACGGAGCAGTTCGTCAGATCGAATGTGTTAAGATGGAACCCGGAGAATTTGGCAAGGATGGAAGACGTATCCCGGTCAAACAGGCTGATTCGCACTTTACCCTCAATATTGACATGGCCATTCCTGCCGTTAGCCAATATTCAGATCTGCCTTTTGTGACAAAGAAGGACCTGGAACTGACCGATTGGGGAACTTTTGTGGTAGACAGTACCACCCAGATGACCACCCAGGAAGGGGTTTTTGCAGGTGGAGATGTGGCACGTGGTTCAGACGTAGTGATAACAGCCATTGCCGATGGTAAAGTGGCTGCCAGGTCAATCGACAAATACCTGGGGGGAAAAGGGATCCTCAATTCAGGAGAGCCGATCGATCTTCCAAACCTGCATCCGGATGAGGCAAATACCATCGAACACGAACGCTTCCCGATGAGATACCTTGAGGATGATAAACGCCGAACCAGTTTCGAAGAGGTAGCCCAGGGATTTCACAAACTCAATGCCATTGCCGAAGCGATGCGTTGCCTCCAATGTTCCAAACACTAATCTGATAATCATTTCATTATGGCACTTGTAACACTTACCATCAACAATAAAACCATTCAGGCTGAAGAGGGAACCACCATCTTTGAAGCAGCCAAACAGAACAACATTCTCATTCCTCACTTTTGCTACCTGGAAAATGTCCACCAGATTGGCTCCTGCCGGATCTGTGTCGTGGAGGTAGAAGGAGCCAGAAACCTGATGGCTTCGTGCGTTTCGGAAGTAAAAGAGGGGATGGTAGTTCAGACCAATACTTCAAAGGTTAGAAAAGTCAGGAAAGTACTCTATGAGTTGATTCTTTCTGATCATCCAAAGAACTGTCTTGGCTGTCACCGAAACCAAAATTGTGAACTGCAGGATCTTGGAGAACAGATCCAGATAGACAGCTTCCGGTTCGAAGGTGTAAAGTCCAAAGATGTGGTAGACAGCTCCAGTGCTTCCATTGTCCGGGATAGCTCCAAATGTATCCTATGCCGCAGATGCGTCACTGTTTGCAACGAGATCCAGGGGATTGGGGTCATGAATGCCCACCACAGGGGCTTTGCGACCTTCATTGGACCTTCTGAAGATGAGAGTCTGGGCCACTCCATCTGTACCAACTGCGGACAATGCATCGTAGTTTGCCCGGTAGGCGCATTGAAGGAGAAAGATTCCACCCATCTCGTGTGGGAGGCATTGCTGGATAAATCAAAAAAGGTGGTCGTACAGACTGCACCTGCCGTGCGTGCTGCTCTGGGAGAGAAGTTTGGATATGAACCCGGAACTTTGGTGACCGGGAAAATGGCAGCTGCCTTGCATGAATTGGGCTTCGATTATGTATTTGACACCAATTTTGCAGCAGACCTTACCATCATGGAAGAGGGTTCTGAGTTCCTGAAAAGGGTAAATGATCAGCTGAATAGCAAAACGGGGGCAGTTTTGCCCATGATTACCAGCTGTAGTCCGGGCTGGATCAAATATGTGGAGCATCAGTATCCTGACCAGTTGGGGCACCTTTCCAGCTGTAAATCGCCCCATATGATGTTGGGTGCACTGGTTAAGACCTACTTCGCAGAAAAAATTAAGGTGGACCCCAAAGATCTCTTTGTGGTATCTGTCATGCCTTGTACCGCCAAAAAATTTGAGATTACCAGACCGGAAATGGAATCCAACGGAATCCGCGATGTTGATGCAGTGCTGACCACGCGCGAACTGGCGAGGATGATCAAGGATGCCGGTATTGAGTTTACCGAGCTAAAAGATGCCGATTTTGATTCACCATTGGGTCTTTCCACAGGGGCAGCAGATATTTTCGGAACGACAGGAGGAGTGATGGAGGCTGCGATCCGTACCGTCTACGAATTGGTGACGGGCCGTGAATTGCCCATGGAGGCGCTTCATGTGCAGCCATTGGTTGGGTTGCAGCAGATAAAAACAGCCGATCTGTTGATCGAAAATGCCCTGGAACCTTATGCTTTTCTGAATGGGGTCACCGTCAAAGTTGCCGTGACAAGTGGATTAAAGGGTGCCAACAAATTGATGGAAGAGATTCGTTTGGGGAAGAGTCCTTACCATTTTATCGAAGTGATGGGCTGTCCCGGAGGATGCATCAGCGGTGGCGGACAACCACGCCCTGTCAACAACATCGTCCGGATGAAACGTCTCGAGGCCATCTACCGGGAAGATGAAGGCAAGGTATTGCGCAAATCCCACCAGAATGAGGATGTCATGACACTGTACAAAGATTTTTTGGGGCATCCACTGGGACACATGTCACATGAATTGCTGCACACCAGCTATGTGAAAAGAAAGAAGAACTGATTGAAGCAATGGGCATGGGCCATTGTCCATGCTCATTGCTTTAATTTCCAGTCGGCCCCCTCTTTGGTATCCTTGATTTCAAATCCCAGGGCAGTTAGCCGGTCGCGGATTTGGTCGGAGGTAGCCCAATCCTTTTTGGCTTTGGCTTCCTGGCGAAGGGTAAGCAAAAGCTCCACCATTTTGCTGAACAGTTCACTGTTGCCACTTTCCTGGCTATCGCCGGAAGGCTGTAATCCAAGCACATCGCCGACCAACTCAGAATAAAGTTGCTGAAGTTTATCAAGATCATCTGCCGTGATGGTCATTGACCCGTCGTTGACGGAGTTGATCATTCTGGCTCCATCGAAAAGATGGGCAATCAAAATAGGGCTATTCAAATCATCGTTGAGCGCCTCGTAGCAATCCTTTCGCAACTTGAAAACATCCATGGTGGAGGCAGCTGATGTCTTAAGATCCTTCAGCAATGCCATGGCATTCATCAACCGCTCAAACCCTTTTTCAGCTGCCTGCAATGCCTCGTTGGAAAAATCGAGCGGACTACGGTAATGGGCCTGCAGCATGAAGAAACGAATGGTCATCGGATTATAGGCTTTCTCAAGCAATGGATGGTTGCCCGTGAAGAATTCGTCCAGCTGGATGAAATTGCCCAACGACTTGCCCATCTTCTGACCATTGATGGTGATCATGTTGTTGTGGATCCAGTAGTTGACGGTCGCATGACCGAAACAGGCCATTCCTTGTGCAACCTCCGCTTCATGGTGTGGAAAAAGCAGATCCAATCCTCCGCCATGGATGTCGAAAGTTTCCCCCAGGTACTTGGTGCTCATCGCTGTACACTCTGTGTGCCATCCGGGGAAGCCACTCCCCCAGGGGGAAGGCCAGCGCATGATGTGTTCGGGCAGGGCATTCTTCCACAAGGCAAAATCGAGTCCGGATCTTTTCTCATGCTGACCATCCAGGTCGCGGGTGTTGGTGTAGAGATCCTCAATTTTTCGTCCTGAAAGAATCCCATAAGGATGCTTTTGGGCATAAGCCTCTACATCGAAATAGACTGAGCCATTGGTTTCATAGGCAAAACCGGCATCGATCATCTTTTTCACAGCCTCAATCTGTTCGATAATGTGCCCCGAAGCCGTTGGCTCAATGCTGGGTGGAAGCACGTTGAGCTGTGCCATGTTCTTACGGTAGCTGTTGGTATAGATCTGCACGATCTCCATCGGTTCCAGCTCTTCCACTTTGGCTCTTTTGGCCACTTTGTCCTCCCCCTCATCGGCATCATTGACCAGGTGGCCTACATCTGTGATATTCCGTACATAGCGCACCTTGTTGCCAATGTGCAGCAGGTAGCGGAACAGGAGGTCGAAGGTGATGGCCGGGCGGGCATGACCCAGGTGGGCATTCCCATAGACGGTTGGTCCGCAGACATACATCCCGACATGCTCCTTGTGTATGGGGACAAATAGCTCCTTTTTACGGGTCAGGGTGTTGTACAGCGTTAAATTTTCCATGGTCAATATATATTGTGATCAATGTGCAAAATTAAAAAAAATGGGATGACTGTCCCAAAAAGTGTTGAGAGCTTTCTTATCTTTGGATCATAAGAATTTTTGAGACGATCCTATGAAATACATTCCTCTTAAATCAATGCTGCTTTTAGCAGTTATTTCGATCACTTCCTGCTCCTTTTCCCAAAATAAACAGGCATCGGAAGGTCCGGTGGTGCTGATCAGCACCAAATATGGTGACATGAAGGTGGTGCTCTACAATGAAACGCCACTGCACCG
>CAZVTL010000073.1:0-15491 GCA_964630075.1 uncultured Tangfeifania sp. | reverse complement strand
CCGTTGGTAGTCCCAAATGCAAGGTTTACCCTGCTCAGATCATCTGCCTTGACGATCCGGTGCTGGTAAACAAAAAAAAAAACAAAAAGGGCAGCTCCCATCCAATAGATCACGTTTCCCCGCATCAGGATGCCTGCCAAAACAACGAAGAGGAAAGATAAAACATGCAGAAGGACAGAGATCCGCAGGGCATTTTTCACCCCAACCTGCACCGGGATGCTCTGCAAGTGGAAACGATGGTCGAATTCTACATCCTGACAGGCATAAATAATGTCAAACCCACTTACCCAGAAAAAAACAATCCCCGAAAACAACAGGGGCAACAAGGAAAATTGCCCTGCCACGGCCAGCCAGGCACCGATGGGTGCCAAAGACAATCCAAGGCTCAGTACAAAATGGCACAATGGAGTAAACCTTTTGGTAAAACTGTACCCCAATACCACAAAAAGTGCTACCGGAGACAAGGCAAAACAAAGCGGATTGATCAGGTAGGTAACCCCAACAAACAACAAGGAGTTGACCACCACAAACACCAATGCCCTTGGGGCAGAGACCAAGCCCGCCGGAATCTCACGGTTGACGGTACGGGGATTGGCTGCATCAAATTTCCGGTCGAGGTAACGATTGAAACCCATGGCTGCGTTTCTGGCAAAGACCATGGCCAGAACTACTGAACCAAGAAGCTTCCAGAAAGGAATCTGATCGGTGACCATTACCGCTAAAAAAAAACCGATCAGCGCAAAAGGCATGGCAAAAATGGTGTGCTCAAATTTTACCAGGCGGGAGTAGAGTAGTAGTTTGTTCATGAAAGAGTGCCTAAAGTGAACTAAAGTGACTAAAGTGCCTAAAGTTTTTCACATAATCAAATTTAGCGGATATTTGATCAAATTGAATCTTGCATTTCATCATCTTACGAACTTATTGTAACTTTAGTCACTTTAGTTCACTTTAGGCACTTCCCCATGAAAGAATTCAAAAAACGCTACACCCTTAACGCAACACCATCCGACATTTACAATGCGATGACCAATCCCGTGATGATTGAGATATGGACCGGAGAACCGGCTGTAATGAGCACGGAACCCGGAAGTGAATTCGAAATCTGGGATGGCGCCATCACCGGACAAAATCTCGAATTTATCCAGGACAAACTGATAGTCCAACGCTGGTTTTTTGGCGAAGAAGAGGATTCTGTGGTCACGATCAAGCTCCATCCCGACAGAAAAGGAACCCTGGCTGAGTTGCATCAGACCAACATTCCCGACGATGCCTTTGACAACATGGTGGAAGGTTGGGACCAGGAGTACTTCGGTAACCTGAGGCAATTGTATGAATAAAACGACGGAAGAATGCTTGAGGGACGGAGGGAGTGACAGCCCGACTATTGGTGGTGGTTCGTGAAAATGTCTGGGTACAATTGAAACGGGGAAACAGAGAAACGGGGAAACGGAGAAATAGAGAAACGGGGAAATGGGGAAACGAAGGCGAAAAATCACTGAATAACAAGACATTACATTTCAAACATTCCAAACATTCCAAACTAAATATTTACCGTGGCTTGATGCGTAACCGCATCAGAAAGTCGTCCATTACATATCCGGAGCCGATATCCGTGATAACTTCTCCATAATTTTCAAAACCCAGCTTTTCATACACCCTGATGGTATCCAGGTTCTGTTTGTTGACTGTAAGGGTAATAAATGCAGCTCCAATCTCCCGGCACCTTGCCACCAGAAAATCAAAGGCATAGTGTCCAAGACCTTTCCCGCGTTCAGACTTGAGAAGGTAAAATTTACTAAGAAACAACTCATTGAATTTCTCTGTAAAGCCAACATAACCCACCGGAACCTCTGCGGAAAGAATGAGGTAGTAGTGGGTGCCATCCTCATTTATTTGGGATTCTATGGCCTTGGTCGACTGGTATTTCCCCAGCATATAATCCACCTGATCTTCACCAATAATTGGAACATAGTGCTCTTTCCAGATTATTTTGGCCATACGGGCTACCAGCTCTACCTCCGCCGCAGTAGTGACCTTTTTCATTTGTGCTTCCATCCTACCTTATTTGAGCCTTCAGTTCACGCTGAAAAGTCGCCATCAATTTTTCCATTACTTTTTCAATCTGCTTGTCATTGAGGGTTTTGGAATCATCCCTTAGCAGGAAGCTGACAGCATACGATTTCTTGCCCTCCGGCAGGTTCTTCCCTTCATAGACATCAAAAATGGAGACCTCCCTGAGCAACTCCTTCTCTGTACGGTGCGCCCACATCTTAATGGTTGCAAAGGAGACCTCCTCGTCTACCAAGAGTGCCAAATCCCGTCTCACTTCCGGAAATTTGGGCAGCGGGGTGTAGGCAACCTTTAGCTTTTTAATTGCATTGAGCAGTTGGGTCCAATGCACATCAGCATAATATACTTCGGCTTGCAGGCCATTTAGTTTAAGGATGCCTTTGCTCACGATTCCGACCTGGGCTATCTTTTGGTTGTTGAAGCTGTATGCCAGTCCTTCGGAATATAGCTCAGAAGAGAAGGTATTAATGACGCATTTTTCTGGTGCAATCCCCAAACGGGACAATATTTTTTCCAGGTAACTTTTCAGGGTAAAAAAGCTGCTTCCCTGGGATTTGGAAACCCAGTTCTCGCGCTCCTTGTTTCCTGTCAGCCACAAGCCAATATGCTCCTCTTCGGAATAATTTTTTACTGGATTGTTGTAGGTTTTTGAACCATCGAAGAAGTATACATTGCCAAATTCATACAATTTCAGGTCCCCATTTCTGAAATTGGTATTACGGAGTATGGTCTCAAGCCCTCCGAAGAGCAATGTCTGCCGCATGGCATTCAGATCATTGCTGAGCGGGTTGAAAAGTCTGACGCAATGCTCCTCTTTGAAGGTGGTTAGTCTTTCATAATTGGTGAGCCTGGTCAGTGAGTTGCACATAATTTCATTGAATCCGTTGGCACTCAGAATTTCCGAGACCAGATTTTGCAGTTTCTGCTTGTCCGGATAACTTCCGTGCTGAAGGGTCGATTTAACTGCCGTTCCTGCCTCTACATTGTTGTAGCCATAGATGCGAAGCAACTCCTCGATGACATCCGCCTCGCGGCGGACATCGACCCTGTAGGGCGGAACAGAAAGTTCAAGTCCATCTTCCCGCTCCGATATCACTTTGATTTCAAGTGAATCAAGGATCGTTTTGATCTGCTGCTGCGGAATCTCCTTCCCGATCAGTCGGTTGATGTTTTTGTAACTAACTGAAACGGCAAATGGTTCAAGCACCGAGGGATCTGCTACAATGTCAACGATCTCAGAGGCTACCACCCCGCCGGCCAATTCACATATCAGCAAAGCGGCGCGCTTCAGGGCGTAGATGGTCCCGTTCGGATCGACTCCACGTTCAAACCTGAAGGAGGCATCTGTATTCAATCCATGCCTGCGGGCCGTCTTGCGGATGAAAACAGGATTGAACAAGGCACTCTCCAGAAACAGATCTCTGGTAGCATTGCCAATACCTGAATCCAAACCTCCGAAAACACCTCCAATGCACATTCCTTCTGAGTCATTGCAAATCATGAGGTCTTTTGCATCCAATGTTCTTTCTACCTCATCCAGGGTACGGAATTTGGTACCCTCCGGGAGGGTTTTGACGATGATTTTGCGCTCTTTGATGGCCGACAGGTCAAAGGCATGCAAAGGCTGACCCGTTTCGAAGAGCACATAATTGGTGATATCCACAACGTTGTTGATTGGTTTTAAACCAATTACCCTCAACCTGTTTTTCAACCAGTCAGGAGATTCCCGGATAGTGACCCCTGAGATCGAAACCCCGGCATACCTGGCACAAGCTTCCGGGTTCGCTACAGAAACTACTACCGGGAGACTATTGTCTGAGACCTTGAAATTTTCTACAGATGGCCTGGAATAGTTGATCTTACTGGTCTGACTAAGCCAGGCAGCCAGATCACGGGCTACGCCGATGTGTGAGGCGCTGTCGATCCTGTTTGGCGTCAGATCTACCTCCAGGCAATAGTCGCTCTCGATCTTAAACCAGGCCGAAGCAGGCGTTCCCGGTAGGGCAGAAGGATCCAGTACCATGATGCCATTGTGGTCATTGCCCAATCCAATCTCATCCTCCGCGCAAATCATACCGGCTGATACCTCTCCCCTGATCTTTGATTTGCCAATGGTAAACGACTCCTCCCCTTTGTACAGGGTTGTACCTACGGTGGCCACGATGACCTTCTGGCCTGCGGCTACATTCGGCGCCCCGCATACGATCGGAACAACCACCCCACCTCCAAGATTAACCGTTGTGATGCTGAGATGGTCTGAACCAGGGTGCTTCCCACAAGTCACCACTTCACCGACGACCAAACCCTTCAGTCCCCCTTTTACCGATTCAACCTCCTCCACACTCCCGGTCTCCAGACCAATTTGGGTAAGCGCAGCGGCGATTTCGAAAGGATTCAGGGATGTATTAAGGTAATCCCTCAGCCATTTGTATGAGATTTTCATGCGAAGAATGTTTTGTAATATTTTTCGGGGTGCTACCTTCCTGCATTTATTATACTGGTATGCAGAATTGAACACCTGTAAAAGGACACTGTGCCAATAATGATGATTAAGAACCTCTTTATCGCGGCAAATTTAGGCATTTAAACCCTAAAGACAAATTCCTTTTTTCAAACCTGGCAGTGCCATTTCCTGGGATCAAATAAAAGGGGCTGTCAATTGAACAACACCCATTGTTGTTTGTTTTTTATGTTTGATAGCCCTAAAATCCTGATTAAAACTAAAAAAGCAGCCACTTAGCAGACAATTCGATTAAAAAATAAATAATTTTCCGATAAAATATTGTTTGAATTTAATGAATTGCTATTTTGCAACACTTTTGGGACTATAACTGTTGAGGAAAGAAATGTCAACAACCTATTGTTTACTAATAGCATAAAATATATTTACCTATGGCTTCAAGCAACAAACCACGTTTGGTAAAAGATTACGACAAGCTTCCGCTGGATATCCAGGGACAAATAAAACTAAACTATCCTCAGGGTTTTGCGGGTAGTCTCATTACATACATCGACGCCAAAGGAAAAGTGGTCTCTGCATTACCCTATGAAACTGAAGATTTCCATTACCTGGTTAGAATGACGCTTGCTGAGGCATACGACATCGTTGAAAACGACGAGGATTTTGGGGATGATGGTATTTTAAGGGACGATTTTGCCCTCCAGGGATTTGAGGGAGGAGACGAAGAGGATGATGTGGAGGACATCGCCGATGAACCACTTGATGATGACGACGATGATGATGACGATGTATAAAAAAAGCCGGGAGACCGGCTTTTTTAATTACGAATTACAAATTACGAATTACTGCCTCTTTTTCGTAATTCGTAATTCGCAATTAAATCAATGATTTCTTCCTGCTGGTCGGGATGAAACCAATGGATCTGGGGATCCTTTCTGAACCAGGTCAACTGTTTCCGGGCATATTTGCGTGAATTGGCCTTGATTTTATCTACGGCTTCAGCAAGGGTAATCAGACCCTCCGCAAATTCAAAAAGTTCACGATAGCCAACAGTATTCAGGGCATTTAACTCCCGGTAGGGGAACAGTGCCATGGCCTCCCGTTCAAGTCCGGCAGCCATCATCTGGTCCACCCTTTCATTGATCCTGCTGTACAATTCTGAGCGATCGCGGTTCAATCCAATCTTAAGTATATTGAACGGCCTTTGTTTGTTGGGTTTTGTCCTTTGGGAAGAGAAGCTCTTTCCCGTAGTATAGCAGATTTCAAGGGCATGAAGTATCCGAACCGGATTCTGAAGATCCACCTCCTGGTAATAATCAGGATCCAGCAGCTTCAGTTCTGCCTTCAGTGGCTCGATACCCTCCTGCTTCATACGCTCCTGAAGTTGAGTGCGCAACCCCGGATCAATATCCGGAAGATCATCAATTCCATGGCATACCGCATCAATGTAAAGCATGGAACCTCCAGTCATTACAACAACTTTTCCGTTATCAAACAATTGCGGGAGTAGCTCCAGCACTTCGGCTTCGAAACGAGCCGCATTGCAGGGTTCAAAAATAGAATGGGAATGAATAAAATGATGTTTAACCTCCCTCAACAGAACTGGGTCAGGGACGGCTGTACCAATGGCCATTTCGCGGTATAACTGTCTGGAATCGCAGGAGATAATCTCACTGCCAAAGGTTTTGGCCAAAAGAATACCCAAATCAGTTTTCCCAACACCTGTCGGACCAAGCAATACAATCAGGGTTGGGGAAGATGGATGAATCAAGAGAGGTATGGGTTTTCGTTTATTGGAAGACCGGAAGTAATCAGGTAAAAATTCGAAAATAGGGGTTTTAGAACACTTTGTTGAACCTGAAGGCTTCAACAAAGCTGGACAAGGTTTTAGATAATGTTCTCCTTGCCGCCGTATAACTCAGTCAAATCCTCCAATTCTCCCAGATCGTTCAATACACTCATCATCTCAGTGTTCTCCTCCAGGAGTAAATCGGTATCATCTTGTAATTTTCTCATGCTAAAATCCAACCTGCTTTTGTCAGCAATCCTATCATAAGAATTTGAGCTACTCTTCATAATTGATCAGTATTAAGGAATTAACCAAATGCAAAATTCGCCCGGAACGAAGGTCAAATTTATTGTGCAATGAAGGAAATTGTTCAATTTTTATCTTAAAAAATGTTAATTTTTGAAATAAAAAGTGGTAGCTCCATTCATTCAGGCCATTAGAAGGAGATTGTATAAATAGGAAGGCCAGGAAAAAATCCCTGGCCTTCCCATTTTTTTCCACCAACATGTTATCGCCCCTCTTTGATGTAATTCAAGCAGGATCCGCTCTTAAACCACTTGATTTGCTGATCGTTGTAGGTGTGCTTTGCCAATATCTCCTCGGAAGTGCCATCCTGGTGGTGAAGTATCAGTTTCAATGGAATGCCCGGTTCAAACTGTTTCAGTCCCGTGATGTCAATTCTATCTTGTTCCTGGATACGTAGATAGTCCTCCGGATTGAAAAAAGTCAGTGCCAGCATACCCTGTTTCTTCAGGTTGGTCTCGTGAATCCTTGCAAAAGAGCGGGTAAGCACTGCCCTGACACCCAAATGGCGGGGTTCCATGGCTGCATGTTCCCTTGAGGAGCCCTCCCCATAGTTCTCGTCTCCAATCACTATCGATCCGATGCCCATCTTCTTGTAGGCCCTTGCAGTATCAGGTACTGTGCCATAGGCTCCGGTCAGTTGATTGAGAACAGTATTGGTCTTCCCGCTAAAATCATTGACAGCCCCAATCAGCATGTTGTTGGAGATATTGTCAAGATGGCCCCTGTATTTCAACCAGGGTCCGGCCATCGAAATATGGTCGGTGGTACATTTTCCGCGGGCTTTGATCAGGAGTGCCAGTTGTGTCAGCTCTTCTCCGTCCCATGGCTGAAATGGTTCGAGCAACTGCAACCTGTCCGAATTTGGATCGACACTAATTTCAAGATCCCTGTACTCCCTGGAAGGTGGAACAAGGCCTGCATCCTCGACTGCAAATCCTTTCTTAGGCAGATCATCACCATACGGAACATCCAACATCACCTTTTCTCCTGCTTCATTGATCAGGAAATCTGTAACCGGATCAAAGTCGAGCCTTCCTGCGATAGCAAAGGCGGTAACAATCTCCGGAGAAGCGACAAAACCATGTGTCTTAGGGTTTCCATCGGTCCGCTTCGCAAAATTGCGGTTGAAGGAGGTCATGATGGAATTTTCCGGAAGCTGGTCTGCATTTTCTCGGGCCCATTGTCCGATACACGGACCACAGGCATTGGCCAGGACTACACCCCCAATGGATTCAAATGCCTTCAGGTGCTGATCCCGGGCAACAGTATACCTGACCAACTCCGAACCGGGTGTCACCGTGAACTGGGCCTTCACTTTGAGATTTTTTGCGCTGGCCTGCCAGGCAACAGAGGCTGCCCTGCTGATATCCTCGTAGGAGGAGTTGGTGCATGAACCGATCAGACCCACCTGCATTTCGAGCGGCCAGTTCTTCTCCCTGGCAACGTTTTTGAACTGCGAAAGCGGGGTAGCGAGGTCTGGGGTAAATGGACCATTGATGTGTGGTTCAAGCTCCGACAGGTTGATCTCTATCAACTGGTCAAAATATTTTTCAGGCTGCTCATAAACTGCAGGATCTCCA
This sequence comes from uncultured Tangfeifania sp., assembly GCA_964630075.1. Classification (GTDB taxonomy): domain Bacteria; phylum Bacteroidota; class Bacteroidia; order Bacteroidales; family Prolixibacteraceae; genus CAINVV01. The sequence continues at coordinate 7,285 of CAZVTL010000073.1, read as the reverse complement.
TTCAGGTAATCGGCAATGCTGTCTGCCATCTCCGCTACATCCGCACGGCTGGTAGCCCGGAGGTATTTGGCCATGTTCCCATCGTATCCAAATATGGAGGTGGTTGCACCAATCTCAGCTCCCATGTTGCATATGGTTCCTTTGCCGGTGCAGGAGATACTGGATGCTCCTTCGCCAAAATACTCAACAATTGCCCCTGTACCACCCTTTACGGTCAGTAGTCCGGCAACCTTCAGGATGACATCCTTTGGAGAGCTCCACCCCTTCAGCTTGCCCGTCAGTTTAATTCCTATCAATTTGGGGAATTTTAGTTCCCATGGTATCCCTGTCATCACATCTACAGCATCCGCACCACCAACACCAATGGCGATCATGCCGAGTCCTCCGGCATTCACGGTATGGGAATCGGTCCCCACCATCATGCCACCGGGAAAGGCATAATTTTCGAGCACTACCTGGTGGATGATCCCAGCCCCCGGTTTCCAGAAACCGATACCATATCTTTTCGAGACCATGGATAGAAAGTTGTAGACCTCCCTGTTGGTAATTTCAGCATTCTCCAGGTCTGTCACGGCCCCATCTTTGGCCAAAATCAGGTGATCACAATGTACGGTGGAGGGCACAGCGGCCTCATCTTTCCCCGCCTGAATAAACTGGAGCAATGCCATCTGGGCTGTAGCATCCTGCATGGCCACACGATCAGGATTAAAATCAACATAGGAAACCCCGCGCTCGAAGGGCTTTTCAGGAAGTTGTTCCGAAAGATGGTTGTAGAGGATTTTTTCAGTTAAAGTCAATGGCCGCCCCAACAATTTTCGCAATTCCTGGGTCTTCTGAGGGAACTCAGCATAAACTTTTTTAATCATCTCAAGATCGTATGCCATAGTCAGTCAATTTAAATATTTAATATAAAATGCTAGCCGTAAGATGGTACGACCGCCAATAATCTGTTGACAACCGTACATACGAGGCAAGTAAACATTGTGTTGCAAAATTGGCTATTTAATCTGAATATTTTTTACGCGGACCTGCATTTTGAAAAATAGGGGAAAAGTCGTACCCAAAATACGATCGTTACCCTATTCCACCCACGCTTTGCTGCCCCTAGATTTGCACTTAAATACCTGACCTCCGATTCCAAAAACCCTTTCACAAAAGATGGGAAACAGACAAATAAGGAAGAAATGGCAAAACAAAGAGGCAAGCAATTATTTGATAACTTCAACAAAATAGAACAATGAAAAAAACAATCTTTACCTTCTCCGCAATGGCGATGCTATGGCTAATCTCCTGTTCCACCACCGAAGAAGATCTTAAAGAACCTATCGCAGGAGCAGGAAGCACCATCGCCCAGGAAATTGATCCGGCCAAGAGTTTTTATGCCTCCAATGGAGCTGCATTTAAGTTTAGATTGTACAACTTTCCTCCGACTGAAGGCAATGCCAGCAATTACAACAATCATGCAGCCAGCATCCACAAAATAATTGATGACAATGGCTTCATTTCCATCATTGCAGATTACTGGAATCTTGCATTTTCCGGTCCCGGGGCCGTTTTAAATTGTCAGGGAGATTACCTGGCTGCACCAGCATCCACAGTAGTGGGACTTCAGAAGAGCCATTTTACGGATGATTTTGAAGTACTTGACAAAACAAGATTGGTCTCTTACCATTCAACAGATGGAGAGCACGGAGCCTATGGATTTAAAGGAACGCAGGTATTTGTGCACAATCCGAGCTACTATTCGGGTGCAATATCGGCAAGTTCCAATCAAGGTTATATGTTTACCATCAATGACCGGAACTTCATGCTGAGCATGGGTTACAACGCCAACTATGGTCGCCCGATGCTTTTCAACTATATTCCTTCCAACCTCTCCTGGGCTGGAGGTGTTGTCGCCCAGATGGACTATGTGCAGGGAAGCGGAATCAACATTCCCACCACCAACGATGCCTCCAAGGCAGGCAACTCCGACAAGGTGTTCTGGGCATGGCTGAGCTACAGCATCAACCAGGACAATGGGAAAATAAATATCATCCATTACAATGGAACAAGCTTCGGCACTGTAACTTCGCTCAATGGTATCGGCAAAATCGGACAAGGATTGAGTAGCTACAGCCATTCCATCACCCTGCATAAAAATCCCCACAATCTGAACAATCCCTACATGGTGGTAAGGCATTACAATGCTGACCTGCTGGACATATACAAATTCAACGGATCTGCCATTGAAATTGTAAAAACCGGGGTAACATTACCCACATCGATTCCCATTATCTCGGGAACATTGCGCGTTTACAAAGAGATTAAATTCTCCGGGAACAACGTTTACCTGATCACCGGAAAGGACAAGAATCTTTATAAGTTATCAGGTTCCACATTTGTGACCGACAAGGCGAATCTTACGCTGGAAGGGGAGTACATCTCTGCCCTCGAATCCACCTCCAGCGGTATTTTAATGTCGGTCGTCAAAACATTGCTATCCAAACCACAACCCAAAACAGTCTCGGACGTGGTATTCATTCAGAACTAAAAAGCAAAAGGATTTGAAGGATTTGTGTATCTTAGTGCCATGGTCTCCTGGTGGCCATGTTTTTTAATACTATCCTGCATATGCTCCTTAAACCGCTGGTTGTCGAAAATATACGTATTGCCTTTCAATCCATTCGTGGCAATCTTTTAAGATCAGCCCTGACGATTCTGATTATTGCTGTTGGTATTTCTGCCCTGGTAGGAATCCTTACCGCCATCGACTCCATCAAAAATGCCATTACTGCCGATTTTACCCGTCTGGGCGCCAATACCTTCTCCATCCAAAGCAGGGGGTTGAGGATCCAGATTGGAAATCAACGCTACCGTTCCAAGAACTACAGTTACATCAGTTACTTTCAAGCCAGGGCATTCCGGGAGAAATTTCAATTTCCGGCCTCTGTCTCCATCTCCACCACGGCCACCAGCACGGCTACGGTCAAATACGAGTCAAAAAAAAGCAATCCGAATGTGATTGTCAGGGGAATAGATGAGAACTACCTCCAAACTGCCGGATACGAATTGGACAACGGTCGCAACATCTCCGTGCAGGAGGCTTTCGAAGGGAGGAATGTCGCCTTGATCGGTGCCGAAATGGTTCCCAAAATGTTTCCGAAAGATGTGGATCCTATCGGGAAACTGCTTTCGATCGGAAGTGGTAAATACCAGGTAATTGGAATTCTGAAATCCAAAGGGAGTGGTTTCGGAGAGACGGGCGACAGGCTGGTATTTCTCCCGTTTTCGAATGTCCGCCAATATTTTGCCCGGCCAAACATGAACTTCAGGATCAGCGTTCATCCCAACTCCGCGCAACAGATGGAGGCTGCTACCGGGGAAGCGGAGGCTGTCTTCCGAAACATCCGCGGACTCAATGTAAACGATGACACCGATTTCCTGATTGAAAAAAGCGACAACCTGGTAAGTATCCTACTCGACAACATCAAGTACGTCACCATGGCTGCCACCATCATTGGAGTCATCACCCTACTCGGCGCCGCCATTGGCCTGATGAACATTTTGCTGGTTACTGTGGCCGAACGCACACGAGAGATAGGTATTCGGAAGGCCATGGGAGCCAATTCGTATACCATACGGCAACAATTTCTGATCGAATCCATCGTCATCGGACAGCTGGGAGGTGCCCTGGGAATCGTTTTGGGAATCCTCGCCGGAAATGGAATCTCCCTTTTTATAGGAAGCGCCTTTATTGTACCCTGGAATTGGATCATTGGGGGAGTAACGGTCTGCCTGCTGGTCAGCTTCGCATCAGGAGTGATTCCTGCTGTAAAGGCTGCCAAACTTGATCCGATCGATGCGCTGCGTTACGAATAAATCCAAATCAGATTGTAATTTGAAGGGTTTGAAATATTGTTTGAAGGGTTTTAAGGGTTTTAAAAATGTTTAAAAAGTTAACATTTCAAACATTTCAAACTTCTTCTTTATTTAAGTTTGAAACTAAGCGAAAATTTGTAGGCAAAGTTGAGTTTGCTGGTCTCAAGCCGATAGGGACCATAACGGTAATAGGTACCAAACCCCAAACCGACAAAACTGCTGTTCAAAATCCGGTTCAGCTCTATCCCTGATTCACAATAGCCCTTTCTGAAATCCTTGGCTCCTGTGGTAGCCGAATAGCGCTCCTGAAGGGAGCCAATGCCCAGGTTTTGGGTTAGTACCAGCTCCGGACGGACAATGGATCGCGGAGGAATAAAACCTGAACCGAAACTGTGGCGGAGGTGCAGGGAGGTAAACTGGTCCACAGAGAACTCATTGAGCCGCATGGTTGCAAAAGAAAAGGGTGCCAGCAGCGTGAACGCACCGGCATAGCTCGCATATCCGTTGAACCATTCGGTTACTGGTGCTGTACGGAAAATTTTGCCTCCCCTCCACATCAGGGAGGTGGTTCCCAATGCAGACAAACGGAGCTGAAATTTCGCCTTGGCCTCCGTTTTTGTATATTGATAATCACTTTCAAACAGCTTCAGACCCTGTATGACCGAAAAATAGAGGTCTGAACTGGGAGGAGCACTCTGAATCAACTCTTCCGTATCACTCAGAAATGCAATACCCGGAGAATACCTCAATTGCAACCCCATCCTGGTTGTCTGAAATGGCTCCCATCCCACACTCTTTCCTACCCCGTCGGCATCGTTGAAATTGTTGGATTTATCAAAAAACAGCCTTACATTCAAGGGTTGAACCGGCCTCAACTCCATACTTGCCGTATAGATCTTTTCGTGGTACATGTTCGTTACCAGCAACGACCTGAAATACTCAGGTTCGAAAAGATCAGCCTCTTCCAACAGTGTTGATTCGCCATATTCCCGCTTCTTATCCCGGTAACCCAATTCAAATTTAAAATCAGGATAACCAGTCGGATAGATCCGTAGCCACTCCCCGTGTCTGAATATCCCCTCCTTCATGCTGTAGACAAAATAGGCGCCCGTTGCAAAATACCTGGATAATTTGCGGTTGGATTCCAATCCGAGACCGATCTTGTAACCTTCGTTGATGTTGTATCCGAAGAGATAGGTGTAATTCACACTGACAACCCCTACCGGGATTGTTCCCTTGGAGAGGGAGTGAAGCAGTTTCACCTTCTGGCTCAACCGCTGTTTTTCCCCAAGACTGTCGAGGTATTGGTAGGTCAGCGAGTCCTTGGCGGTAAGGGGAATGAAGCGAAAACCCCTGGATTCGAAGAGCGTATCCCTGGCGGATTTTGAAACTGTCAACCCATATTTGGGAAATGATTTTGGGTCAATTGGCAGGTTAACCTCCCTTTGGTAGAGGTAGGTACGGCTGTTGGCAGTGATGGAGAGCTCCAACGGTTTTAGTTTCTTTGCCCCCGAATCTACCGGGAAGCTGGTCATCATCTTAAAATTGATGGCCGCATTCAGCTCAGAAGGGAACCACCGTCCCGAATCAATTCGGTCGTAATGTTGCCATACAGAGGCAAAAATCTCCTTTTTGTCCGCGATGGCCGGTTCTGCAATCACACTCTGAACTGCATACCCATTTGTATGGATGTGTAAAAAGCCTTTCAATCCCTCGAAATTCCGATCCCTTGCAGGATGAAACCGAATCAGGAAAACTGTATCGCTCTTTTCGATGGTTAGGGTATCCTCCAGAATGAAGGAGTAGTTCCTCAGCGCCGATTTACTGACCGGCGAGAGAAAATTTCGGCTCAAGAGTGAAAAATTCTCCTGGTAAATGGAGAAACTCTGCAGTTGGGTGGCCAGGAGAAAGAAACTCTCCTTTTTCAGTCCAGAGACTTTGGAGGAGATGATCTCCTCGTTTTCATGGTTTGGCTGCAAAAACCGTTTCCTGCTCAAGGTCTCAATCAGCAGCATGTGACTCTCCTCAAACCGCTCTTGCATCCTGGTCAGCTCTTTGGCCGAAATCCTTTGTTTCCCGCTTACCTTGATCTCAGAAGCGGCATCCGCCGAAAGCCAGAATTTGTGGTAAGAGGTATATTGGTAACTGTCTAGATTCCCCGGGTCGTTCTCATTGGCATGTTCCAGTACCGCCTGCATAATCCGGTAGGCAGGATCCTTCCCGGGACGAACCTCTATGGTGCTGAGCAGATTTTCGTCAGGAACCAGTTGAATCAGCCAATTCTCTTCCACTGAGGAACCAAGTGTAATGGTCAGCGGTTTGAACCCGATGTAGCTGAATTGTATCTGTCTTACATCTCCCGAAATGGAAAAATTGCCATCAATGTTGGTGGTGGTACCGCGGTTTCCACCATCGAAACGCAGATGAACAAAGGGGAGCGGGGATTGATCCTCCCAATTAACCACTCGCCCATGTACCAATCTGGACTGGGATAATCCAATGGAAGAGCAAAGACATAGGAAAAGCAGGGAGAGTGGAATAAAATGCCAACTATTCTTCGTTCTCCTGTAGCTCATTTAAAGAGTGGATTAATTGATCTCGGTATTTGCCAAATAATTCATTAAAACCTTTGTGAAAGATATAGAATATCGAACCAATTAACAAACAGAGTAAAACCAGCATGGTAAGCACCACTGCGATGACCACTACCACCGAGGGAGTTTCGCTGACCTTGATGGCCTCAAAGCCCTTGTTCGCGCCCGAAAGAAAACCGAGGCTGATACCTGATATCAGCACAACCACGGCAAGGTAAAAGCCCTTCTTAAAAGTATCAATCAAACTCAATACCCGTTCAATGGCCCCCTTCAGATCCTGATCGGCGAGCGTCTTCAATTGAAGTTTCCGGTATTTGATCACGAACAGCAGAATGGTTAGCATCAAAAGAAAATTAACAAACCACTCAAGTAGGACGATCCACTGGGGAACTTCCAGCTCACCCTGCATGTGAGCAGGGAAGAGCAAATCTACCGGCAATAGTTGATCCGCGATGGTAAAAAAGAAGAAGAATACAAGGAACCATATCAATACTTTGACACTGCGGTCCAACCTCGACAAAACACCGGTACTCCTGCGCTTTAGCAACTCGCGGATCGCTGAAGCCTCAAGTTTTTTACCAGGTTCCTTATCTGAAGTAGCCGTTTGCCATGCCTTTTTAAAATCGTTTAATTCCATCTAATTGCGCTCCCTACTTTTAACATAATACTCCAATTTCTTCTTGATTCTGTTCATTTTAACCCGAACATAATTTTGAGATATCCCGATTATTTCAGAAATATCCTCATAGGGTTTGTCTTCAAGATAGAGTAAAATCATCGATTTCTCAATTCCTGTCAGTTGATTTATCGCCTCATGGAGCATAGTAAGA
>CAZVTL010000072.1:12093-15516 GCA_964630075.1 uncultured Tangfeifania sp. | reverse complement strand
AAGTTTCGGTCCCTGAGCGAAGCCGAAGGGTAACACTATAAACTTTTTAAACCCTTCAAACCCCTCAAACATCACAAGCCGTTTTTAGGTTTTCCTTATTCGGGTATTAACCACCAGAACGGATACCCTTTGGCCTTGTGAATAAACATGTAATGGAGGAACAGTTTGATCCAGTGTCCTGCAAGGCCTGCTTCGCCTACTGTATATTTTAGATCACGTCCCCATTGCGGGTATTTCTCCCAGTCGGGAACGATGGGATAAACAGTCATGGTTGCAGCATTGCCGGAAAAGAATCCGAATCCGGCAGAGACCACACAGGCAGCCCCCATTTTGCCCATGGAGGCCTTGTGTTTGAAATCGGTACGGCCATACTTGATTCTCTCTATGATGTTGAGCGCTACAATTTTTCCGATGACCCCCGAAGGCATTCCGGTACGTGGTGGAGCAGGTGTGATGAGGGTCCCGTTGGGACTCTTCATGGGTTTCGAAATTTGATGTGGTGGTGCAAATGCAATACCAGTGGCAAAGATGTTGCCATAGGCAGGACTCTGGTAGGTAGAGGGCCAATCTTCAACGGACCACTCTTCAAAAGCTTTGCCGGAGTAATCAGCATCCACCTTCATGAAACCGCTCGGGGCAAAGACCTGGGAGGTAATTTCTTCACCGTTTTTGTTGAAAGCCTTGAAGCCTGATCCGGCAAAGGCGGGAATCAACATTGCAAAATCAAAGGGTACTGTTTTGACCTCTCCATCCAGGGTCTCATATTGAGCGATTCCATCTGTCACCTTGTTGACACCGGCCCTTTTGATCCAACGGATTCCATATTCGGCAAGGATGGATTCGCTGAAAACTTTGGTCGAGGTAACATATCCCCCCCGCTGAATAAAGGCACCACCCATGCCAAAATCACCCAGTTCGTATTCGTTGGATATCCAGGTAATTTCTGCCATCTGCTGCAATTTGCGCTCCCTGATCTGATGGGCCACGTTAAGGGCATATTCAAAAGCAGCACCCTGGCAGGTTGCAGCCGGATGCCCTGTTCCAATTAGAAATTTCAGCTTTTCACCCTTTTCCATTCGGGCAAAACAGGTTTTGAGTGCATCCCAGGTTGAAACTGCATGGTCGCACGAGCAGACCGAGTGGGTAAATTTCCCTGGACCCAGGCCTTCTGTTGCCTCAAAATTTAATTTGGGGCCGGTGGCATTCACCAGGTAATCATAATCGATATATTCTACTTCACCGCGTCGCTCTTCTCCTGTGTACTCTATGGTAACATAGGGACGATCCATGGCGGCTCCTCCTTCCGGAAAAATGGTGGTTGCCTTTGCCTGTTTGAACTCTATTTTCCATCTGTCGTAAACGGGTTTGAGCTTGAACCTCACTTGATCGATGGTCATCTTACCTACACCTACCCAAATATTGGAGGGGATCCATTGATAGTAGGCCGCAGGACTCACCACTACAACCTGGTGTTTGCTGCCCAATTTTTTTTTCAGAAACGCAGCCGCAGTATGACCCGATATGCCAGCACCCAAAACCAAAATTTTTGCCATAATCATTTATTTTTATGTAGTGTGGAACGCAAACTTTCTGCCTGACAACAGGAAGATTTGTAGTTTTTCTTGTTTTTTCGTAACAATTGTCTTTAAAGATATATTTTTAATGCAGAAAATGCAATTGATTTCAAGGAAAGTATTCAATTGAACCGACGAAGGTGAAGCAAATAGACTTGCGACCACGCTCCGACAATGAAAATGTTTTCCCTATAGCTGTTTTTTGGTGGGTATCATGGACATGGATTTCGATTGGCATTGGCAATAAAGAATCAAAAGGAAATCAAATGAATGAATCAAAGCGCATCAAAAAGGGTTGGCTAAGAGTAGTGCTGATCATTGTACCTTTCGTCGTCTTCATTGGAGTCGCTCAAATGATGGCCATGATGGTACTGGGAATTAAACTGTCGGAACGAAATTTTGTTCCCAATACATTTCAAAATACTGTACTGGCATTGAGTATGTTACTTGCCACCATTGCGGTAGTTGCGATGTTTCGTGAATGGGTCGACAGGGAGAGTTTCAGAAGTTTGGGTTTCAAATTAAAGAATGCAGGGAAGGAATTGGCAATAGGAACATTGCTTGGAATTGTGATGATCACTGCCGGATTTGTTTTGTTGGTGAGCATGAAGGAGATTGCCTGGACCGGCACCAATCCCGATCTTTCCAGCTTGTTGTTGTCTGTGGTTCTTTTCCTGGCGGTAGCATTCAACGAAGAGCTGATCTTTAGGGGATATATCCTCAGCAACCTGATGTGTTCCATGAACAGGTACGTGGCATTGGCGGTTACTTCTTTGCTGTTTTCGCTGGTGCATTTGGGGAATGACAGTTTCAGCTGGTTTAGTTTTCTGACCATCCTGCTGGCCGGACTGTTACTCGGTCTGCCCTATATCTATACCAAGAGCCTTTGGCTTCCGGTCGCGCTCCATTTTAGCTGGAATTTTTTCCAGGGTACCATCTTCGGATTCAATGTAAGCGGGAACAGGGAATATTCCTTGATCACCCAAACCAGGGAGGCAGACACCCTGATGAATGGCGGAGCTTTTGGTTTTGAAGGTTCCATCCTTTCGGTCATCTTTCTTTTGACTGCTTTTTGCGCACTTTGGATTTACTACTCCCGAAAGGAGAATTTAGTACCGGCAACCGTTCCCGTAAAAGAAGCTACCGGGTCGGTATTGGAGGCGGATGTATTGGAGTAATTCACCAAATTCATTTTTTTAGCTCGATTTTTGAGACTTGTAAGGCCGATCTGCGTATCAACAGTTAATGTTTCTGCTGAATGCTCCTTCCATGTGGAAGCGGGGTGGCAGTAACAAGCAAAAAAAAAAAACAAACAGATAAATATTTGACATCATGCAAAAAGACAATATCCTGCAAACCATTGGAAATACCCCCCATGTTCGTATCAACCGCCTCTTTCCGCCGGATTATTCAGTATTCGTAAAACTGGAAAAGACCAATCCAGGTGGAAGTATAAAGGATCGGATTGCCCTGGCGATGGTAGAAGATGCAGAGACGAAAGGCATACTAAAAAAAGGGAGCGTCATCATTGAGCCAACCTCCGGAAATACGGGGATTGGCCTGGCCCTGGTGGCTGCAGTCAAGGGCTATCGGCTGATACTGACCATGCCTGACTCCATGTCTGTGGAGCGGCGGAGCATTCTGACCGCCTATGGGGCAGAACTTGAGCTAACCCCCAGGGAATTCGGAATGAAGGGGGCAATTGCCAAGGCACAGGAGCTGGCTACAAAGATCCAAAATTCATGGATCCCCATGCAGTTTGACAATCCAGCCAATCTGGCTGCCCACGAAACCTATACAGCTGCCGAAATTGTAGCCGATTTCTCTGAAGGCATAGATTACCTGATAA
>CAZVTL010000072.1:11405-12083 GCA_964630075.1 uncultured Tangfeifania sp. | reverse complement strand
AACCGGCGGTGGAACCGGAGGCCATATTTCAGGTGTTGAAAAAAATAACAAAAAACAATTTCCGAAATTGAAAGTCTTTGCGGTAGAGCCCGAAGCATCTCCGGTCATCAGCGGCGGAGCGCCCGGGCCCCATCCAATTCAAGGGATCGGGGCAGGTTTTATACCGGGTAACCTGAAGGTCGAACTCCTGGATGGTGTAATTCAGGTCGGTAAAAGTGAAGCATTCGAATATACCACCCGTGCTGCCAGGGAAGAGGGGCTGTTTGTCGGGATCTCTTCAGGAGCCTCCTTGGCTGCTGTAGCCAAGAAGTTGCCTGAAATACCGAAAGGTTCAACGATCCTGACCTTTGTATACGACAGCGGGGAGAAATACCTCTCAATTGAAGGACTCTTTTAAATCTGAAAATTGGAAAATGTGGAAATATGAAAATGATCGCATTGTACTAATGCCGTCCTAATTTCCACATTTCCACATTTCCCAATTTCCACATTATTCTTGCGGTTCAATTCGCTCCAGCAGCACCACATTCTCTACATGGTGGGTATGTGGAAACATGTCGACAGGGTGCACCTCTTTTACTGCATATTGCTTCGACATCAACTGAAGATCGCGGGCCTGGGTGGCTGGGTTGCAGCTGACGTAGACAATCCGGTCGGGGGCGGCTTCAAGTTCGGTCC
>CAZVTL010000072.1:0-11395 GCA_964630075.1 uncultured Tangfeifania sp. | reverse complement strand
CTTCAAGTATTGCCTGTACCACCTTTTCATCCATACCGGCCCTGGGTGGGTCGGTAATGATAACATCGGGCTTCCCATGTTCTTCGACAAAAGCAGCAGTAAGGATATTCTTCATGTCTCCTGCAAAGAAGAGGATATTGCCGATCCCATTGTTCACCGCATTGATCTTTGCATCGGCAATGGCTTCCGGAACATATTCAATGCCAATGACCTTGCTTGCCTTTCCCGCCACAAAATTGGCTATCGTTCCGGTACCGGTATAGAGGTCGTAGACCACCTCATGACCTGTGAGACCGGCCATATTCCTTGCGATGGTGTACAATTCAAGTGCCTGAAGTGAATTGGTCTGGTAAAATGATTTTGGTCCAACAATGAATTTCAATCCCTCCATCTCTTCCACCAGGTGGTCTACTCCCTTGAATAACACCACCTCCTGATCGGTAATGGTATCATTTCCTTTTTCATTGATCACATAGAGTATTGAGGAAACCTGGGGAAAATTCTCTGCGATATGGCGGAGCAATCCTTCCCGGGCAGTCTGATCCTCATAAAAGAAGACGACGATCACCATCACTTCTCCCTTTTCGTTGGAACGGATGGTGATGGTGCGCAGAAATCCGCTTCTGTTTCTAAGATCAAAGAAGGAAACCTTATGTTGCAAGGCATAAGAACGCACCGCATTGCGAATCTCATTGGAGGGTGAAGGCTGCAGCCAGCAGTGTTGGATGTCCATCACCTTGTCGAACATACCTGGAATATGAAACCCCAGTACATCCTGGTCATTGATTTCATTGCCGGAGCGAATCTCTTCTTCCGATAACCAACGCCTGTTGGAAAAGGTGAATTCAAGCTTGTTCCGGTAGAAGGTGGTCCTTTCTGAGCCTTTGATTGGATGCAATTTGGGAATGGCTACATGACCTATCCTGGTCAATTGATCTACCACCTGCTTCTGTTTGTAGAAAAGCTGTTTTTCGTAAGGAAGATATTGCCATTTGCATCCTCCGCAAAGTTCAAAATGTTGGCAAAAGGCCGCTATTCTGTCGGGGGAGGGTTTTTGGATGGCGATCACCTTCCCCTCCATGTATTTCTCCCGCTTCTTGGTGACCTGGATGTCTACGACGTCGCCGGGGATGACATTGGTTGTAAAGACAACGACTCCATCCACCCTTCCAACGGCCTTTCCCTCGGCACCTGCATCCACGATCTCTACATTTTGCAACAAAGGCAAATTTTTATTTTTTCTTCCCACGATATTTTATTTTAGATTTTGGATTTTCGATTTTGGATTGCGCATGATGAAGATTTCTACTTTAATTTAACTTTTCAAAGTTTTGGAGTTCAACGAATCCTCCAATCGAAAATCGAAAATCCAAAATCAAAAATTGTTCAAAAATGCACCTTTTTCTCTCTTTTTTTAGAAGGAACTCCAGTTGATATTCTCCGGGTGGTTCCATTTTCCCTGTGCACGAAGAACCTGCTCAATGACATCCCTGACACATCCCTCCCCTCCATCTCTCTGGGAAATGTAGGCAGAAATCTCCTTGATCTCCTGGGCAGCATCGTTTGGACAAACGGCCAGACCAACTTTCTTCATGACATTGTAATCGGGGATATCGTCACCCATATACAAAATCTCATCTGCAGTGAGTCCGTTTTTTTCCAGAAAGTCAAGGAGGCAGGGGACCTTGTCGAGGGTTCCCATGTATACCTGTTTGATTCCAAGTCGCTCCAGGCGTCCTCTGGTATCCTGCGTCTTTCCTCCGGTGATGATTCCGATCGGATATCCCATCCGGATGGCATACATGATGGCATAACCATCCTTCATGTTGGCTGTCCGGACCGGATCACCATCCGGTGAAAGGGACAAAACATTGTGGGAGAGTACGCCGTCGACATCGAATACGAAACCCTTTATTTTACTAAGTTCTTCTTTGAAAAAGGCCATAAGAATAAATTACGAATTACAAATTATGAATTACGAATTAGGGTCAGGTAGGTTGGTGTTAATTTTTTGAGATGGAGTAAAAATAGGGAATAGTTGTGATGGACAGAAATTCCATTGTGTTGAAAGTTTGTCTGCATCCTATGGTTGTTTTCTGTTTGACAGAATGTCCAAACTCATTAGTTCATAGATTTTTTGCCATGCAGGATGTTGCTCAAGCATTTTCAGATGGAGATCCAATATGGGTTGATTGCCCCGGATCGCTGGTCCGGTTTGAACTGTTGCAGGAGAGAATGCCATGGCTTTGTTGGCTGTTTCAAGGATCAGTGGCTTCAGAAGGTTGAAATCCAGCTGCTGATCCTTTAGTAGTTTTTCTCCGATAACATAGAGGTGGTTGACAAAGTTACATACAAATACTGCTGCCAGATGAAATTCCCTTCTTTGAACCGAGTTAAGGTTGACAACCTGTTCCGAGATCATCTGGGCAAGAAGGGTTATTTTCTGAAGGTTGTCGCTATTGTTGGCCTCCACGCAGATTGGCACCTGACTGAAGTCAAGAGCTTTTTGAGCTGACAATGTTTGCAATGGATAGAATACCCCGTAATCATCGGTAAAAGGGGCAAGCACATCCATGGCAACACTCCCGGAAGTATGTACCAACAAGCGGTGGCGGATTGGTGCATCTTGCAACAATTCAGGAATCCCCTCTTCAGTTACAGCCAGCAAATAGAGATCGGCATCCAGTAAAATTTTAGATTTATCGGTGGTCCAGGGACAGCCCAGCAAATGGGCCAGGGTGGTGGCCCTGGCTGTATTTCGTCCATAAACCTGAACAACAGCACCATTTTTGGCAAGAAGGGACAAACCCAGTCGGGTCGCCAAATTTCCGGTACCAAGCAATACGATGCGCATTCAGATATTTTTTTGCAAAAATAGGGTAATTATCATTAAATCGTTAAGTTATAAAGTTTAACTTTGCAGGCAATTTTAAAGAAATTAATTCTCAAACCAAATATTTATTTTATGACGAAGTATGTTTATACGTTCGGCAACGGCCAGGCTGAAGGTCGTGCAGAGATGAAAAACTTGTTGGGTGGCAAGGGTGCCAACCTGGCAGAGATGAATCTGATCGGTGTACCTGTTCCTCCCGGGTTCACGATTACTACTGAGGTATGCACAGAGTTTACTGCAAATGGAAGAAAAGCCGCATTTGATTTGATCGAGAAAGAGGTGCAGGCAGCAGTTGCATACATTGAAGACATTACAAGTACCAAATTTGGTTCAAAAGAAAATCCCTGTTTGGTTTCGGTTCGTTCCGGGGCACGTGCATCGATGCCTGGTATGATGGACACCATCCTAAACCTGGGTCTCAATGACCTGGCTGTCGAAGGCATTGCACTGAAATCAGGTAACCCTCGTTTTGCCTGGGACTCTTACCGCCGATTTGTTCAGATGTATGGCGACGTAGTTTTGGGTATGAAGCCACACAGCAAAGAAGATATTGATCCTTTCGAAGAGATCATCGAGCACATGAAGGAGGAGGTTGGTATCAAGGAAGATACTGAATTCACTGTTGAAAACCTCAAGACCCTCGTTGCCCGTTTCAAGGCAGCTGTTTTGAAGGTAACAGGCAAGGATTTCCCCGTTGATCCATGGGAGCAGCTCTGGGGAGCCGTTGCGGCAGTATTTGAAAGCTGGATGAACGACCGTGCCATCTATTACAGGAAATTGAACAATATCCCGGTTGAATGGGGAACTGCAGTCAATGTACAGGCCATGGTATTTGGCAACATGGGTGCAAATTCCGCTACCGGTGTAGGTTTTACCCGCGACGCCTCAACAGGCGAGAATATGTTTATCGGTGAATACCTGATCGATGCACAAGGCGAAGACGTGGTTGCCGGTATCCGTACCCCGCAGCAAATTACCAAAATTGGCTCCATGCGTTGGGCCGAACTGCAAAATGTAACGGAAGAAGAGCGTGCCTCAAAATTTCCTTCCCTGGAAGAGACCATGCCTGCTGCTTACAAGCAGTTGATGGAGATCCAGGAGAAGCTGGAAGGTCACTACAAGGATATGCAGGACATCGAGTTCACCATCCAGGATGGCAAACTTTGGATGCTTCAGACCCGTAATGGCAAACGCACAGGCGCAGCCATGCTAAAGATTGCAGTCGATCTTCTGAGTGAGGGCAAAATCGACGAAAAAGCTGCCATGATGCGTGTAGAACCCAACAAACTGGATGAGCTTTTGCACCCTGTATTCGATGTGAATGCACTCAAGACAGCGAAACTGATTGGGAAAGGTCTTCCAGCATCACCTGGAGCAGCCACTGGTCAGATTGTTTTCTTTGCAGACGAAGCCAAAAATTATGACAACTCCATCCTGGTAAGGATTGAAACCTCCCCCGAAGACCTCGAAGGGATGAACATTGCCCGTGGTATTCTGACTGCCCGCGGCGGGATGACCTCCCACGCAGCTGTTGTGGCCCGCGGAATGGGGAAATGCTGTGTTTCAGGAGCCGGTGCCTTGAGAATCAACTACAAGACCCGTACCATGGAAGCGGCAGGTAAAGTATACAACGAAGGCGACTGGATCTCCCTGAATGGTTCAACCGGCGAAGTTTTCGACGGAAAAGTGAAGACCCAGGAAGCCACCATCAGCGACGACTTCGCCAAGGTAATGGAGTTGGCCGACAAATATACCCGCATGACTGTCCGTACCAATGCGGATACCCCACACGATGCGCAAATTGCCCGTCAGTTCGGTGCCCAGGGTATCGGCCTTTGCCGTACCGAGCACATGTTCTTCGAAGGCGCACGTATCAAAGCCATGCGTGAAATGATCCTTTCCTCTACCGTTGAGGGAAGAAAAGAGGCTTTGGCCAAACTGTTGCCTTACCAGCGTGCCGACTTTGAAGGAATCTTCGAAGCCATGGCAGGATTTGGCGTGACAGTTCGCTTGCTCGATCCACCATTGCACGAATTTGTTCCGCACGAAGCAGCCATGCAAAAAGAGCTGGCCGCTGAAATGGGACTTACCGCAGACCAAATTGCGCAAAAAGTACATGACCTGGCAGAATTCAACCCAATGTTGGGACACCGTGGTTGCCGTTTGGGTATTACCTATCCGGAAATCACCGAGATGCAGGCACGTGCCATTATCGAAGCCGCACTGAATCTGAAAGCAAAAGGCGTTGACGCACGTCCTGAAATCATGGTGCCACTGGTTGGAACCGTTGCTGAGTTGAAAAACCAGACCGACGTGATCCACGCAACCATCCAGAAAGTTTTTGCAGAGCGCAACGCGAAAATCGATTACCTGGTTGGAACGATGATCGAAGTACCAAGGGCAGCCCTCACCGCAGAGAACATTGCGAAGGAGGCCGACTTCTTCTCCTTCGGTACCAATGACCTTACCCAGATGACCATGGGATTCTCCCGTGACGATGCCGGTAAGTTCCTACCCGATTACCTCGACAGGGGTATCCTGAAAAATGATCCTTTCCAGATCTTGGATCAGCATGGAGTTGGTCTGTTGGTGGAACTGGCTGTTCAGAAAGGCCGTTCAACCAAGCCGAAACTAAAGATTGGTATTTGTGGTGAGCATGGTGGTGAACCAAGCTCTGTCGAATTCTGCGACAAGACCGGATTGGACTACGTGAGTTGTTCTCCATTCCGTGTGCCTATTGCACGTTTGGCAGCTGCTCAGGCCAATGTGAAGCACAATGGTTAACCAAATTCAATAGTATTATTTCATTGAAATAAGATTATTTGGAATTATTATAAAAAGGAGTCTTTCGGGACTCCTTTTTTTCTGTGTTTCGATTGCTTTTTTCTTATTTTTGCCAACATATTTAACTATAAATATATGTTATGATCGAACAACTGAAAAAAACTATATTCTCCATTTCGACTGCAGGCTTTGCATTGATTGTACTGGCTGCGATACTTGGATTTGCCACTTTCGTGGAAAGCTCCTATGGGGCTGATTCTGCCAAGGCTCTGGTTTATGGCACCCTTTGGTTTGAACTCTTGCTGATCTTCCTCTCTGTATCCATGACGGTCGTCTATTTTCGCAACCAATTGTACCGGAAAGAGAAAATGACGGTTGGGTTGTTTCACCTTGCTTTTGTGGTAATAATTTTAGGCGCAGGGGTTACAAGATACATCGGGGAGGAGGGGGTCTTGCACATCCGTGAAGGAGAATCATCTTCCGAACTGGTAACTACTGATCTTTATTTCCATATGTTGGTATCTGAAGGTGACCAGCAACTGGAGGCTGAGCAGAAGGTGCTGCTAACCCCATTTTCGAAAGGCGCAGTCAACGCGACATTTTCATTGAATGGAAAAACCTTGAAAGCCAAATCGGTCGAGTACCTGATGCGAATGCAGGCAGGTGCCTCAGCAGAGGGGATGAAGCAGGGCAGGGGTGTCAAGATTCGCCTGTCGGATGGTTCAAAGGAGGAGTTTGTCGCTGTTTTGATCAACGATGAGGGGGAAGTCAGTTCTGTCAAGGGGCAGTTTAACGGAGCATCCTATGAGGTTTGGATAGGTCCCAAGATTAAAACCCTTCCGTTTGCCATTCAGCTGAAGGATTTTCAACTGGAGCGTTATCCGGGTTCGATGAGTCCCTCTTCCTACAGAAGTGAAGTGACATTGATCGACAAGGAGCAGGGTCTGAACCAGGATCACTCCATCTACATGAACAATGTGTTGAAACACCGCGGATACAGATTTTACCAATCCTCCTTTGACCAGGATGAAAAAGGGACCATTCTCTCTGTCAACAAGGATTTACCCGGTACCTTTCTGACTTACCTTGGTTACTTTCTTTTGTTCGGAGCCATTCTGCTCTCTATTTTTAACAAAAAGAGCTATTTCTATCGCTTGATGGAGAAAGCTTCAAAGCCGGTTGCAGCTTTGGCTATTTTTGCCCTCCTACTGTTTTCGGGACAATTGAACGCTGCCGAAGTCTCCAAGCAGGCGGCCAAAGATTTTGCAGGTGTCTGGATCCAGGGACACGATGGAAGGGTAAAACCATTCAGCACCCTTGCCTATGAGGTTATCATGAAGATTTCGCGGGAAGAGAAACTGAACGGGATGTCTCCCGAACAGGCTGTCCTGAGTATGATAACTTATCCCGAAGATTGGCAGAGAATGCCCATGATTGCTCTTTCAGAGAAGGAGATTCAAGGGTTGTTGGGTGTAAGCTCAGGCAAAGCCTCTTTTGCCGATTTCTTTGATGAAAAGGGAAATTACAAGATGATGAAGGTGGTGGGAGAGGCCTATGCCAAACAGCCTTCCCAACGCGGAACATTTGACAATGCGGTTATCAAGGTGGACGACCGCCTCAATGTTGCCTACCTGGTGTACAAAGGGGAGATGCTGCGGCTATTTCCTTCCTCCGATCCCAAAAACACGACATGGGAAGACCTGACCACGGCTCCGGCTTCTACTTCCGGTGCCATGATGATCAAAGTGTTCCACGATTACCTGAATGCTGTTCAAACCAACGATGTCGCTCGTCAGAAAACCGATCTTGCCATGATCGACCAGTTTCAACACAAATTGGGTGCAAACCTTATTCCTGGTGCCACCAAACAGAAGCTGGAGATTCTCTACAACCGGGTAAATATCTTCAAGAACCTCTCTTTCCTATACCTGTTGACAGGAGTAATCTTGATGGTATTCTATTTCAGGGCTTTGCTAACCACCGGAAATATGAATGCCAAAGTGGTCCGCTACACGGGATGGATTTTCCTGTTGGGATTCTTCCTGCATACGGCCGGATTGGCAGTACGAGGTTACATCGCCGGACACTGGCCCTGGAGCGATGGCTATGAATCCATGATTTACATCGCCTGGGCTGGAATGCTGGCAGGGATCATCTTCGCACGCAGGAATCCAATGGTGATGGGAGCTGCAGCCCTGCTCTCCGGCTTAACGCTGTTTGTTGCCCAGATGAGCTGGCTCAATCCTGAGATCACCAACCTGGTGCCTGTTCTGAAATCCTATTGGCTGGCACTTCATGTGGCAGTCATTACGGGAAGTTACGGATTCCTTGGGGTAAGCGCCATCATCGGTTTGCTCAACCTGCTTCTGGCAGGTATGGTGAAACCGGCCAGCAGGGAGCGTGTTCAACGCAACATTCGTTACATGACATGGATCAACGAGGCAGCCATGATTTTAGGCATGTATTTGTTGACCATCGGAACCTTTCTGGGTGCGATCTGGGCCAACGAGTCATGGGGGCGTTACTGGGGCTGGGATCCCAAGGAGACCTGGTCGCTGGTAACCATCCTGGTCTATGCCTTCATCACCCACATGCGCCTGATGCCGGGTTACCGGGGTTGGTTTGCACTAAACCTGGCTTCCGTAGGAGGATTCCTCTCCGTATTGATGACCTATCTGGGAGTAAACTATTACCTCTCGGGTCTGCACTCCTATGGAAGCGGAAGCGCCTCCTCCTTCCCGGTAGCATTGGTAGTAGTTCTCGTTCTGGTGGGGGGAATTGTGCTTAAAGCTTATACCAACCAATCCAAAATTGATGTAAAAGAAGATTAGGTTTAATCCGGGGTACCAAAATTTTCAACATATAAATTGTATAAATTCATCGTTCATAACATATAAATCATAATTTCTCTATCATGAAGTCTATCTCATATTTAGTGATTGCACTGGCCTTGTTGACAGGATGCAACAATGCCACTGTAAAAAAAACAGAAAAGAAACCCGCAACCGAGACTTTTGCCACTGTGGCGGATATGCATACCGTTGTTGCTAAGGATGTTCTCCAAACCAGTGGTTACACCTATTTGCTTCTGACGGAAGGGGATAAGGAGTATTGGGCTGCTGTTTCAAGGTTCGAAGCAGAAAAGGGTAAAACCTATTATTTCACTTCAGGAATGGAGATGAAGGATTTTAAAAGCAAGGAGCTTGACCGTGTTTTTGAAAGCATACAGTTTATTGATGTTTTGAGCGATCAACCCATCCAGGCTAAAAAAGCAGAAGCGCTTACGACAAAAGGCAAACAGTCGGTTGAAAAAGTGGAAGGTATCATCGTTGAGCCTGTAGCCGGAGGTTGGAAATTGTCGGAGATCTTTGCCAACAAAGGCAGCCATGCAGACAAGAGAGTGAAGGTATCCGGAAAAGTGGTAAAATACAGTCCGGAGATTATGAACAGGAACTGGGTTCATCTGCAGGATGGTACCGAAGCGAATGGTTCCTACGATCTGACTGTTACGACCATAGAAGTTGTGGAGGTTGGCGCGGTTGTTACCTTCGAAGGCGTACTTGCTGTGGACAAGGATTTTGGCTATGGTTACAAATATGATGTGATTCTGGAGGAATCAAAAATTATCAAGTAAATTTCTCCTCAAAGCGGATTCGTCTTTATTGTTTGAAGGGTTTGAAATGTTTGGATGGTTTATAATGTTACTGTAATCTAACATTTCAAACTTTTTAAACATTTCAAACCCTTCAAACATTTTTTTATTTCCCCGGTGTGGTGAGCGACTCCCTGTTCATTTCGAAGATGTCGGTGCTGATAGAGTAGTCGCCGATCAGGTATTTGCAGAAATAGTCGGCTTTGAGCCAGAAAGAATACTCTGTTTGATCGCCATATCCATGCCGTTGCCCCGGCATCATGAAAAAATCAAACCGTTTGTTGGCTTTGATCAGGGCATTGGCCATGCGGATGGTATTGCCAGGATGGACATTGTCGTCGATATCGCCTGTAATGAGCATCAATTTGCCTTTCAGGTTTTTTGCGAGTTGAGAATTCTTTTCAATCTCATAAAGAAACTCGGTCTCCCCCTTTTCATTGGTCTTCTCTTTGACCCCGTGGTGTGTTTCGCTCCACCAGCGGTTGTAAATGTTGTTTTCGTGGTTTCCGGAGGAAGAGACAGCCACCTTATAGAAATCAGGGTACTGACAAAGTGCGGCAGTCGACATGAATCCACCGCCAGAGTGACCGGTAATACCCACCCTTGTGATGTCGATGAATTTGTATTTGTCGGCAAGTTGCTCCGCAACATATTTCTTATCTGCAAGGCCATAATCCCTGAGGTCTCCATAGCCATAGTTGTGGTACCATTTGGAACGGTTGGGATGCCCTCCACGGTTGCCCAGGGTGATGACGATAAAACCGAGTTGGGCCAGGCGGTCGGTGCGGTCCATCCTGCTGGAAAAGGCTGTATTCACTGCTTCTGTCTGTGGTCCGGGATAAACATATTCGATCAGCGGATATCGCTTGGTTGAATCGAAATTGTAGGGTTTGTACATCACCCCATAGATATCGGTGATGCCATCGGCCGCCTTGGCTTTGAATGTCTCGGGAAATTTGTATCCTGCTGCAAAGAGGTTCCCCAAATCGGCTGTTGCCAACTTCATAACCAACTTCCCGGCATTGTCGCGGATCTCCGATTGAGGCACTGTATTTACCCTGGAAAAAGTGTTCACAAAATAACTGTAGGAGTCACTCATCTCCATGTTGAAGGTATAGTCGCCGGGGTTGAGCAATTGCAGTCCTGAGCCATCCAGGTTGACCCTGTACAGATGCTCATAATAGGGATTTTCGTTGGGTTCACGGCCATTGGCAATGAAATAGAGGACCCTGCCCTTTTCATCCACTTTGACAATCTCACCGGAGTGCCAAGGACCGGAAGTGATCTGGTTCTTCAAAGTGCCATTGGCATCGTAGAGGTAGTAATGGCCCCAGCCATCCCTTTCCGACCAGTGGATAAGTTCGCTTCCATTTCCAAGGGTAAACAATCTTTTGGTTTCTATGTAGGTGTTCAGCCGCTCTTCAATCAATACCTTGGTTTCGCCAGTCTCCGTGTTGACCCTGCAAATATCGGTCCGGTATAGATCCCTGCTCTTCCTGGTAAGCAGCAATTGGTCGGACGACTCAGACAACCATGTGCTTGGTACATAATCCTCCAGCCGCTCTTTGTTGGTGAGGTTGGCCCTGTGGATAGAAAGTGTCTGGTCTTTGAACTGGTCAACCCCAATCTTCTTCCCTTTTTTTGCTGCCATATCAAATACCCATAGTTCATCCTGGGGCGCCTCCTTGTCACCCGGCATGGTGTATTTGTAGCTCTCCAATTCAGGACGTGGCTCTTTCATGACATTGACGACCCACAACTCCTTCACTTTCCTGCTGTCGCTTCTAACCATCGCGAATTTTTTTGAATCGCGCGACCAGCTGATATAGGCACCCCTTCGCTTTTTTTGCTCCTCCTTTATTTTTTTCTCGTCGTCATTTTCTGTCGCAGTATAGCCACCACCGTAAGAATAATTCTTCACCCCATCGGTCGTTAGCTGGTGCTCGACGACGGTACTGTCCTTCTCATCCTTCTTCGCTTTAAGGTAGTTTTCCTTGTCCATCCACCAAAGATTGTAGTCACGTGAAAAGAATATGTACTGTCCGTCAGGGGATATATTGGCCCAG
>CAZVTL010000071.1:0-15627 GCA_964630075.1 uncultured Tangfeifania sp. | reverse complement strand
AAATAATTACATGTTTAAGGAACCCAATAAATAGATTATTAAGTTCTTTTTTTCGTGCCTTTTTTATAAATGATCGACAGTGGTACCATCACACCATCATGCCCTTTTACTTCCACCTCCTCTACCAAAAGGTTTTTGTATTCATCCGGATAAACCAGTGGTTGGTTATAGGGGCTGGGCGAAAATAGATCATTCTCAATGTTGTATAAAAGTTCCGTAAATGGTTTGTTCCAGGATGTTATGCTTACCAGGAATTCGTTGGTTTTGGTATCTATGCAATTGGCTGAGGCAGAACCAGTAAATGGCAATTTAACCTCGGAAGTAATTCCTGTAGTCAAATGGTATTTGAAGAAATGGTTGTTGATACCGTCGCTGTAACTCAACAACAAATAGTCCTTACTTCGGGAGAATGATTCGAGTGTCATCGATTTTTCCGGGGCAATCACCTTGGCATTTGTCCAATTTGGGTTTTTCAGATTGGTCGAGATTAGTTTGTAATTTTTGGCTCCATTGTAGGTAATGGCAAATACTTGGTCCCCTGTAATGTCAAAACTCCTGACCAATTTATCAGCTGGCGTGCACAATGGTTTCCATGCAATTTTTCCTGAATAGAATTGTTCAATGGGTGCGTAAAAGGCTTTGATTTCATTCTGCACCGATCCTTCTGCTGCAAAGACATAATTTTTGGAGTCTTTGGTTAAGAAGGCCGATGGATAAGATTTGGATTCAATTTTCAGGGATGGATAGCTTTCATTGCTAAAAAAGTCTACATCAGCCTTGGTATCTGTTCCAAGCGTATGCAGTTTGGTTTTTGGGTTTAACCGGGCGGTCGGATCGGTATTGTCTGCAGACTTGATCCACATGTACATGAAGGCTTTGTTGTCGAAAGTCCAACCACTTAGACCTGCAGTGGAGTGGATGATATCCGGTAAAAATTGCCTGGTATCTACATTCATCACCTGGATTGTCTGTACTTCTGCTCCCTTCTCTGCATAACCAATGAGCAGTTTCTTTCCGTCATAACTTGGTGAGAAGCCCTGAACCGACAGTGTTTTCCCGGCTACAAAGGTCAAGGGGTCAAAAAGTAACTGTTCAGCTGCTGAAATGTTTTCACGGTAGTATAGTTTACTTACCTTTTCACCAGGCATTCTTTTCTGATAAAAGATTCTACCTCCCTCCTTAACAGGGGCATAAATCTGAGGTGGCTGCTGTTTGTCCAGTTTTTTCCATTCGGCAATCAATTCATCTCTGCCGGAAACAGCACTCATTGTATTGTTGGTAAGATCAGCTTGGGCTTTAAACCAGGATATGGCATTGGGGTCTTTTAGATCTTCAAGCCAACGGTAGGGATCTTTATAGGTAACACCAAAATAGGTATCCCGGGCATCGACTGTTTTTGTAACAGGATATTTGTATTGCGCAAAACCAGCGCTTGCGCAGAAAAGTGCAAATGTGAAGATGATTAGCTTTCTCATATAAGTAAGGATTTGTAATTTTTGCTTATACGAGCTATCAAAGAAAGGGATTCAAGAAACCTTCTTCACAAGGCCCACCAACAGGGTAGCCACCACCAGAAATATCCCAGCAACCAGGTAGCCATAGCTGTATGCCCCTGTTTTATCCGCCACCATTCCTCCCAGTATGGGGCCAATGACGCCGGCCACGCCCCAACCTGTAAAAATCAAACCATAGTTGACCCCCAGGTTTTTCATACCGAAGAATTCTGCGGTGGTTGTGGGGAACAAGGAGAATACTGCACCATAGGCCAGGCCCGCAATGGCAGAACCGATGACAAGGGTCGGAATGGAGGTGTAAAATGCAAACAGAAACATGTTTAGCGCCTGAAGCGAGAACACCAGCATCATAGCTCGGGTTCTCCCAACCCGATCAGATAAAACACCTGCCCCCAGCCGACCAAGAGCGTTGAAAATGGACAATATGACCACCAGCATAAAACCTGCAGTTTTCCAGTTGGCCTGTGCAACGGCGATGCTCGGCAGATGGGCAATGAGCATCAATCCGGCAGTTGCAGCAAGTAAATACATGATCCACAACAAATAAAACTGCGGAGTTCTTGCCATTTCCTTCCAGGAATAATTATTCCCCTTGGGTACTGATTTCTGTTGACTATCCATCGTTTTAGGGGTCTCTACTTCAGGAGGGTTTTTGAGGAACAGCGCAAAAGTTACCACACTAACAATGGCAAAAACCCCCAATATGATGAAAGTACTACTTATTCCATAAGTTTTTAAAAGTGAGGCCGTAATGGGTGTAATGTAAACCGGCGATAAGCCAACTCCTGCAACTACGATCCCGGCAATCATTCCTTTTTTGGACGAATCAAACCATTTCATGGCACAAGGTGTGGCGGCAGAATACCCCAGTCCAATACCGATTGCCCCCAAAACGCCAAAGGTTAAAACCATCATGGAAAGATCTGTGGCAAAGCCTGAGGCAATCAATCCTCCTCCAAGCATCAATCCACTAAAAATCGTTACCAACCGGGGTCCGAATTTGTCCTGTGCCCGACCTGCAAAAATCATTGTCAAGGCGAAAACTGCAGCCGAAACGGTGAACGGGAGTGCAGCATCGGTATTGGTCCAGCCCCAATCACTCACCAGTGCTTTTTTGATGACTCCCCAGGAATAAAGCACACCCATTACCAGGTTGATGCCCAATGCGGCCATGGTGATGGTCCAACCCTTTTGATTTTTTGATCTGTACATTTTTTTTATTTATTTGATTTGTAAAATGCGATTTGAATAGGTCATTTGACGATGGTCCGGTTAACTATTTTTCCTTTGGGGTGGCAGCCTGCTTGAAAACATCCACATCGACCGAACGTAAATGCAAATCATGCTGTGGAAAAGGTATTTCAATTTGGTTCTCTTTGAGAATATCGAAAATATTGAAGAGTACTTCACTTTTGATGCGCACACCATCTATAAAATCAGCAATCCAGAAACAAATTCTAAAATCGAGTGAACTATCTCCCATGCCGGTGAAAACAATGAAAGGATCTGGGGTTTTTAGAATTTCGGGATGCTCCTCCAGTATCTTCATGAAAAGCTCATAGACCTGACGTGGGTCTGATTTGTAGGCGACTCCGATCAGGATTTCAATGCGCCTTTTTTTGTCTGAATGGGTCCAGTTGGTAATTCTGTTGGAAATAATTTCTCCATTGGGGACAATAATTTCAGCCCCGTCAAAGGATTGAATGTTGCTGGCGCGGATGCCAATTTCCTTGACCCAGCCTGAATTGGTTCCCACATCAATCATGTCACCAACAGATATTGGCTTTTCGATGGCGATGATCAAACCGGAAACCATGTTGTTGAAGATATTTTGAAGTCCAAATCCAATACCGACGCCCACTGCTCCCATCAGAACCGTCAATTGATTGACAGGAATGCCGGATGCTATAAAAGCCAGGATGAATCCAATGGAGATGATGGAAAACCGCAAAAGCAGCATAAAACTTCCAAGCGAAGTTCTGCGCTTGTAATGCTTTTTGTTGTCGTTGGTGTCTATCAATTTGTTGAAAAAATCGGCCAGAATAACCGCCCCTGCTGAATAGGCTACAAAAAGAAAGATACTGTTGTAAGAAAAAACGTTTCCTCCGAATATCCTGGGTTCATTGATCCAGTTGATGATGGAAGAGGCAAGGAAATCATAAACATTGATGTATTTCAATACGGAAATTATAAAATAGTAAATGGCAAGACCTTTGATGAAATTTCCCAGATACATATCTGCAATCTCCCTGTTAAGGTAAAAAGCTTTGAGCCGTTTGTTGATGATACCAATTAAAATACGGAGATAATCAATGAGGGTATAGACAGATACATACAAGGCAAGGGCCAGTACCACCGTGTCAAATGCACTGATAAAATAAGCTCTGCCCAGCATAAAATAGCCGATAAGGGCCAAAAACCATCCCAGGACAATTTGGGTCAAAAGCACGCTGAAAAAAATGGTGATCATTTTCGTCTTGTCCTGAAAATTAGTTTTGAGGAGGCTGAAAATTTGAAACATCGGTATGATCAGTAGTATCGAAAATCCCGTAACAATGCGGCCGGCAAAGGTAGGTATCACCAAAAGGTTGAATAATTTCAAAAGAATATAATAGGCAAGAATGATGAAGAAGGATTGGTTGGATAGAAATGGATACTTTTTAAGGTAAAGCGAACTTACAATGATGGTCAGCGAGATGAATACCAGTTCCAGTAGCAGGAAAGGGGCATGATTGACAAAAAAGGGCACACTCACCAAACCCAAAATGATGGAGGATCTGATGGGATATCTTTGAAGAAAGAGGACAGTTTTGGCATTGATGAATTCACTCCTGTTCCTGAGGTAAATAAGAAAGAGTGGCAATATGCAAAGAACGAGCAGCAGTAGCCTGGATAGCACCTGGCCAGCCTTTCCATGTGCTACAAAGAAGGTCATCGATTCAAGTGATTTTTTTGAAGTCTCTACAAAAGATTTCTTCAGGGATAGTTTGTAATCCGCAGGTGTCGTATTCCAGATTGGTGGATAATTGGGATGTGTGAGTGAATTCTCCTTCTCTTTGATGAGATTTTGGGCGAATATGCTGTTGTCCTCCAATTGTGATGCAACAGAATTGATGGACTCATCCATTCTTACCAGCAACATCAGGCGGCCGTTTAAAAAAGAATCTGTCGTTTTAAGCTTGGCCTTCAGTGAATTGATCTCATTTTGGTAGATCGACTTGATCTCTGCAGTGGAATGCCGCATAAAAAGGTCTGCCTCATCGGTAATCTGTGTAACAATCAGCGATTGATTGTTGAGAATGTTGCTCTGCTTCTGAATGTTGTTTTGCATGGCTGTCAATGCATCGATATCTGTTTTCAGTTCGTCATAGAATTCAACGATGTATCTTAATCTCAACGAACTTGAATTTTGAAGCATATTCTCCCGTATGATTGCAGCTGATGCGGAAATTGCTTCCAGCCTTTTCTGAATTGCGAAAGTGTCTATTCTCGATTTCAGTGGCAAGGTCAAGGAGTTCAGCTGGTTGATGCTGCCTTGTAACCAGCTGGATGGATTTTTAAGAAATATTTTGGTCTCCATGCTTTTTACAAGGCTGTCAGGAGACTGGCTTATTTTTTCATTTTTGATTTGGGAAATAGCTGGAGTGGAATAGATTAGCAAGAAAAAATAAAACAACAGCGTTAATTTTTGCGAAATATTTTTAGTCATATTTTGGGTATAATAAACGTATTTGGCATATTGTAACTAATTATCAAGTAGGATTATAGCACAAATCTAAATCTTTTCATGCAACTTGCAAGGCTATTTAATAAAATTGCGGAATTTGGAAGGTACGGTCTGCTTAATTACCTCTGTTTCATTTTTAACCAACCTCGGAGCCAGGAAGCGATAACCAACAAACACCTGAAAATAGACCCTTTTGGCTTCAAGCTTTACGGATGTTTGGTTCATGTCCCTGTAGGAGTGAGTAATAGAAAATTCAGCTCCTGCAAGAAGCTTTTTCGAGTTGTATCCCACACCAATTTTTTCCTGTGACCTGAGGATCAAATCCGTATAGGAGGCATGCTGATTGCCTTCCGGGTGTCTTGATGTCAAATTGGTATGATTACAACCAATACCGGGATTAATACCTGCTGAGAGATAGATTTTCGAATTCATGACAAATGAGTAATAGTACCCGGCATTGATCAATCCTTCAAAGTTGTTGGATTTTTGACTCGATTGCTGACTCACTGCTTTGCTTTGGTTATCTATTTCATAATAACTGTAGGATACAGATGGAATGAAACTACCGCAACTCTTTACCTGAATCTCCGTTTGGGAAGTTATCGCCTTCCATGAAAAATTTGAATTGAATTTGTAAAAGGTGGTTCCTTTGATACTGGCCATTCTAAGATCAGGTAATTGCAGGTAGGGGTCCTTTCCCTTTTCCCATCCAGCGACAAAATCAACGGAATTATGCAGGTAAAAACCCTCAACTCTACCGACCGAAAGTTCCTGAATTAGGTGCGATGTGTTAATTGCCAGACCAAATGCAAAGGCTTTGGTTTTTCCCTGTTCGGCATTGTCATTGTTTCCAGGGATAAACTTTGGAGTAAAACCGATGCCAAAGGAGATGTAACGGTAGCTGAAGTTTAATTTGTTTCTAAGTCTGATATTTGGCCGGATATCGTAGACAAAATGATCTCCCTCCTGCTTGAATAATTCAAATTCGTTGCTGACATTCAGTTTAACAGTTATCAAGGTATCAACCTTCTCAAAATACCTTGCAACTGCTTTGCTTCCAGCGACATGAAGGGAATCAGATTTGCCATGGAGCATCATTGCATTCAACGACAATACCACCAGCACAAACAGCATGGAAAAATGTCTTTTGTAACAGCATTCATTGGTTGGCAATGTTTCCCTAATGCGCATAACTTCCTGGTTAGGATCTTGAATAAAAATAGTTCTTTTTCCCAAAAGTAAAATGGATATATTTTAATTTTCTGTTTTTCATTACATTCGCAGTATAAACCTTGCATCAGTGACCAAATTTTCAATTGGAAAATATAAAATTGTCTTTGCCGCAGTGATGATCCTTTTGCTGTTTGTTATAGTATTGGCATATAGGGTTGTAAAGCGGAATGCCGAAGTTTATGTTCAAGAACTTGTTGAGACCCAATCCGAAGGGAAACTTCAATTTCAAGTGGAAAAGGTGAAGTTTGATTTGCTGGAACTTACACTGGAGTTTCGCAATCCGGAACTACGTACACACGATACGATCTCTACTGAAACCGGGTATCACATCATGGGCAAGAGCCTGTCTGTTAAAATTGAGGCATTGTTGCCCTTGTTGACCAAGAAACACGTTGTAATTGATTCTGTGGTTGTTCAATCTCCTGAAATAGAGGTCAACCGTTATCAAAAAGGGCTGAGGGAGCAAGTTACCGTTCCGGAAGAGATGAATGTCATTTATCAGTCACTTAAAAAGGTGCTTGCATTTGTCAACCTTGACTACCTGCGTATTGATGATGCTAAATTTGTTCTCAATGATTTTACCAAATCCGGTTCATTGCCTATCGTTCTTTCAAGAATAAACCTTGTTGTTGAAAGTGTTAACGATTCGAAAGGCCAAGGCGATGAAAGGTTTTTACTGGCAGACAGGATCATGTTTGAAATTTTCAACCAGGATATAGCCTCACCAGATGGTCTTAGTCGATTAAAATTTAAGAAGTTGAGACTTAGCACCGGGAGCAAGAGCCTTAAACTTGACAGTTGCTTTATCTCAGTAGCCAATTCTGGTAGCTCGGGGGCCGGATTCAATACATATGTTGATACTTTGCGTATTACAAATATAGATTTTAATGCACTGGTAAAGGAGCGCAAAATAAAGGTCGATTCTGCCTTGTGCATCAATCCGGATCTAAGTTTTCACATTCGTTCGCAAGGGGAGTCAAGAAGCAGGCGATCGCTTCATGAAGTTGTTGAGAATACTGATTCCCTTGATTTTATGTTGAAAAGAATGCTGGGAAATCTGGATATCGGGTATTTGGCGGTGAAAAATGCCAAGGTTAAGTTGTTGGCTCAAAAGGGTGAAAAGTCAAAGGCATTTCAAACTGACTCAACCAATTTTTACCTCCGCAATTTCCTGGTCAGCAGCGATCCGGCAATTCCTATTCATCTGGAGCGTTTTAATCTCCACCTGATGAATTACAAGAGTTATAGTTCTGACAGCCTTTATGTAGTATCTTTCGATGATATACAGGTGATCAACAAGGGGATATCATTGCTCAATTTCAGCATTGCTCCAACCATTTTAAATCATGATCTTCTTACCAGGGAGATCAAGATGGCTGCCTTCGAATTCAATGCGATTGATTGGTCCAAACTGCTCTATGAAAGCCGTCTTGTCGCAGGTAGTGCCGTGCTGTTAAGGCCTGAACTGCATTTTAGATTGCCTGGGAAAATAGAGCGATCACCGGCTGATACCAATGGTCCTCTGCGTCTTTTGAACCAATTGAAGGACAAGATTCAGGTAGGCGGATTATTCATCCGGGATGGCTCATTTTCCCTGGACATCCTGAACGGTAAACATATTGGAATAGATCATCTGAATGCAGAAGTTGGGGTAAACCGGCTTTTGCAAGTTGATAGCAGTTTTGGAATCATCAGGGCCCTGGATACACTTTCTTTTAGAAATGGTGAATTCCATAGTCCAGAACTTACGATTGGTTTGACAGAAGGGAGATACTCTTCCAAAAACAGTTCCTTAAAGCTTAATCAGATTATTCATACCAGCGCAGATAAAGGACTTGAAATCAGATTAAAGGAGTTGTCTCTGGATGGAATTCATACCGATTCCCTGGAAAGTATAAGGATCCAGTCGTTAACGTGGGATACTGCTGCTGTAGCCGTGAATAGCTTTCAAAAGCAAATAAGCGTATTAAACAGTAAGCCGCCGGTCAACCGAATGATCACCATCAACAACATCTCCGGAGGAACCAGCAGCCTTACCTTCAGGTCGAATGGCATGAATGCCGTTGCAAAACTCAACCGGATTACCTCCGGTCAACTGGTACTTTCAAATGGAAGTAAACCAAGAATTGCAGGTCTGTTCCTGGATGGAGAATACCTACATCTGAAAAAAGGAGATCTTCGTGGGGATTTGGGACCATTTGTATTCCAGGACCAGAAACTTTCAACATTGAATGACCTGTTGATCAATCTTCCGATCGACGAAGAAACAGCATTTGTACACCTTCCAAGAGTTTCGTTTACGGCAGATCTGGCTAAAATGATGGCTGGAGAGCTGTCGATGGAGACCATGGATCTGCAAAAACCGGTTGTTTCTTTCCTGCCCAAATCCAGGCAAGATGAACCTTTGGTGGTTTCAAAAGCTGTTAAAATCCCCAAACTGAAAATTGGCAGACTAAAGATATTTCAACCCAGGTTGATTGGGTTACCGAAGGAATTGGCAGGGCGAATGCGGTTGGATCCCGGATTTTCAGAATTGAATTTGGTGGGTATTGTTACCGATACAGCCATTGTTTCAGTTGATTCCCTTCAGTTTTCAACTGATCGTCCCTACTTTAGCAATCCGAAAGTCAGCCTGCATCCAACGGGTAAGGAGTTTGTTAAGTTTCGTGCTTCCAACCTCCAATTTACCCCGGGAACTGTTGATCTGAAGCCCAATTGGTCATTGGTTATGGATGAAGCCAATACTTCCGGATTTGACATTCATCTTCAGGACAGCGGCACTGTAAAGCAGCACATCTTACTTGACAATCTAAATTTTTCCCATTTGAGGCTTGACAATTCCGCCACAGCCACATTGCGGGAACTTTTCATGCGAAATCCTAATTTTTCGCTGTCAGGAGGAGATCTGTTTGTTGAAAATGACAAAATTCGTTTGTCAACGATAAACCTCTCTTTCGACAAGTTCACCAAATCTGTGGCTTTGGATAGTCTGGTCTATAGTCCCAAGGCAGACAGGGTGGAATTCAACAAGGGGAGGGACTTCAGGCAAAGTTACATTCAGCTTCATACGGGATCGTTGCAATTAAGGAACATTGATTTTGAACAGCTGCTAAGGGATACCGTTTTTCATGCCGGAAAGGTCATGGTCAGCAACTTAAAGTTTCTAAATTACATTGACAAAAGGCTTCCGTTTCAGCATGGCATTGAGAAATCAATGTTGACAGAGCTCTTCACCAAGATTAAAGTAAAATTTGTACTGGATTCTCTTTTGCTAAAAAATGCGGAGATTCAGGCACAAGAAATCAATGACAAGACGCTTTTACCTGCAAGTATTGATTTTACCAGGATCAGGGGTGTCATCAGCGGCATCCGTAACTGCAATTACAGGATCAATGATAGCTTAAGATTCAATTTGTATGCCCGGTTTCTTGGGGCCACTGATCTGAGGGTTAACTATGAACATGGTTATATTGATACCCTTTCAAGCTTTAAACTTAAGGCTATTGCCAGTTCTTTTGACATGACCGCCCTGAATCCGATGCTTCAACCGATTGCATCGGCCCGCGTAAAGAGCGGGTACCTGGATACCCTGCGAATGAGTGTCGTTGGCAGGAAGCATGTTGCATTCGGGGTGATGAAGATGCACTACCGCAATTTGAATGTCCAGTATCTCAACCAGGGAGTCGCTGAAAATGCAACGGCAAGGACCAAACTTATTTCATTTTTTGCCAACCGAATAGTCCGCAGACAGCGGCTCATGGGATCCGGGGATGTCTATGCAGAAAGAGATCCGGAAAAGGGCTTTGTCAATTACTGGGTGAAAATCTTTATCGGTGGCGTCTTCACCAATACCGGGGTGAAGTCGGATAAAAAGCAGGAAAAGAGGTATGCCAATACCATTCAGAAATACAAAGTGCCGCCAATTCCCAATATTCCGGTCGATTATTGAAATCAGAACCTATTTTGCCCACCGAAAATCTGTTGTTTCCAACCTGCTACTGTGCATTCAAAACGTAAACATCCGACTTTAACTGCGAACCCTTGTTGTAGGAGATAAATTTACCATCCGGCGACATCAGGCAATGCGGATGGGTATGCTGTCCATATGTATTGCTTCCGCTGTTGTGTGCCCCCAGCACATTAATTACAGGAACTCCTTGTGAATCAGTATTTGTCCAGTCCACCTCGGTAATCAGTTTTCCGAACAACAATCCATCTGTAAGGATGGCATTTTTGGTGGTGTGCGAACACATATGGCCGTAAAAGAAATTCGGAAAGATCTGCTCCCAGATGATTTTTCCCGATTGGTCGGCCACGCCAATGTAATGGGGTTTCCCGGTGTATCCATCTGCATAGTTGTGTTTTAGTGATACTCCGTGGTAATAGACATATTTGCCATCGTGGCTCCAGTTGCTGTGAATCTGGAACCGGTTGGTGTTGTTGGGGCGGATCTCTGTCAGCTTTTTGGTCTTGATATTCAGCAACCAGACCCGGCTTGTTTTCCCTTTGTCGCCTCCACTTCCGTATTTGGGGGGTAGGTCCCTGTCGATAAGCAACAAGTCGGGATTGGAAGGGCATACTACGGTATGGTTGCTGCGGCTGCTGTCCCTGAAAAATTCCTGCATTTTTCCGGTGGCTATGTCGATGGAATAGTAGCTGGAAAATGCTGCCTTGTAGGGGTCATCGCTTCCTTGTTTGTACTTCGGCATTTTTGTGATGTAAATGGTCTTTCCGTCGGCCGAGCCTGTTGGGTGACCAAAAGAATAGCCTTCTTCGGCAGCATACAATAGCTTTTCTTCCAGGGTGTTGAGGTCATATACATAAAGTTTTGTTCCACCTCTGTTGGCCGCAGCCTTCTGTGATTTTGGAATCATGCAGAGGTTGTTGCCGTTGAAATGGGTTTTCTCTGAGGCCGGCACAACTGCGATCACCTTCAGATCGCCGGTTGTAACATTGCCAAGCAGCAGCGCCGATTCCCTATCCTTGTTCCAGGTGGCAAAAATCAACGACTTGCTGTCGGCAGAAAATCCTGTATGGATGTGATAGGTAGGTGTCTGGTTGAAATCACGGTTTTTTGTGAGTCTGAGCACTTTTCTTCCGGTGATGGAATCGACCGTCCACTCTGATTCATTAAATACCGTCCCTTTGGGAGGAATGGGAGACTGGCCATTCAGCTGAATAACCACGGAAAGGAGAATGACCAAAAGGTGAAGTGATTTTGTCATATGTTCGGAGTTTATGTTTTAAGTCCCAAGAACAATATAGTGTTGTAGCTGCATGTCTCAATGTCCCGCCTATTTGCCAATAGTATCGCGCAAAGACGCTAAGAACACAAAGAAAAAATGCGACATATATATTTGTGCATTACTTACTTCAAAATTTGCAAACAATTTTAATACAATGCATTGATCTCTTGGTCTGTCAGTGCACGGTTGAACACCGCCAATCCGCCAATCTGTCCCTTAAAAAAGTTGCCCATTCCGGCCTTGAGCAGTACGGCACCGACCGTGAAATCAGAGCCATTGTTGCCCATCCCGGCCGGAAAGTGGTAGGGATTTTTGGTTTGGATCAATCCATCCGGATAACCTTCAAAACCCTTTGTATGGTTGATCAACTCGGGCTCGCGGGGCTCGAATTTCCCGTTCAGGTAGGATTTGATCTCCTTCCCGTCGTAGGTAAAGGCAACGCACTGCCATTGCTGCTTTTCTACCTGCTGTTTGCTGGCAGAATAGTCGATGGAGTAGGGGAAGGGCGGGGTAGGCTTCCCCGTTAGGGAGATGTGTCCGCAAACCTGGTTGGCGCCATTGTAGTAGGGCAAGGAGACAAAGAGCCCATACTGCCTTTTCCCGCCATCCTGGTATTCGTTCCACATGCCGCCTACAAATCCGGTCTGTTCGCCGGACCACTTCACCCAGGCGATAACGGTCACACCCTGCCCAGGACCATGGATGTTTAATTCTTTGGTTTTGGCATGGGGCAATAGGAGATAACTCTTGCCGGAAAATTGGGCTGAATAACCTGAAAGTATGCCCTCATCGATTCTTGGCAAAGAGCCATTAACCTCCTTCAGCGGAAATTTGCCCATTCCACAAGCTTTCCTGGTATGCCCCTCCTTCTCCTTGAAATCCCACAGGGCCACCAAACCTGGGGTTGATTGAATAGTCGAAATCAATCCGGATTTTGGTCTGGCATTGGCAGTAGGAATTGCCAGTGTAAAGGTCATAAATAGAACTAAAACAATCGGAATGAATCGGTTCATGATAAATTATTGAATGATTTTTAATAAAACTTGAATGGAGCTTGTAAAAAAAGGTATACAAAGATTAAAATTAGAAGAAACTGTTTAAATCTTGAAAATCACTATACCGGAGGTATAAAATGTGGGTAGAAAACAAAGGATAAATAGTACATTTCGTCCCGTACGGGACGAGATAATCACTATTTGTCTATTTTCTACCCACATAAAATCCCTAACGGGATTAAATAAATAATATTAACATTCTATCAATAAAAAGTAATCAATTCTTATTAAACGCTGATATATAGTACTTTCGTAATTGTGATATGTTTTCAAATTAATCTCTAAAAAGTGAAAGTAACAGTAATCATTCCGGACGAACTTGTCAGAGACGTTCAAATCTTATCTAACACCAGGAATATTACTGATGCCGTGATCATTGCTTTAAAAAACTATATTGCCCTTTAAAAACTGAAGGAAATGGGAGAGGCAATCAATGAAAGACCTTTGCAATTTTGTTGTTCAGCCGAAGAAATCAGAGATTTAAACAGGCAACATTGGACATTGTAAGAAGATTATTATTTCACCCCACTTTTCACCTTAAATACCCATGCGTAAGGGCAGGGTAGGGTGGCCGGTGTAACGGCAGGAGGAGTGATGGTCAGTTTGCTTCCCGATGCTGAATATTTTACTTTACCATTGAAGCCCAGCATTGAAACCGATTGTGCACTTCCAATGCCATTTACAACGACTGGTTTGTCCTGCCACTTAGTTACGATTACATACAGATCGCCTCCTTTTTTGGTATAATAGACCTTGGTATCCTTGTTTACAGCCGGTGCCTTGTCCCATTTGCGGGTGTCGTAGATGGCCTCCCCGTTGACTTTGAGCCAGCTGCCCATGTCGGCCAGGCGTTGCTGCATAATTTCAGGGATGCGGCCATCGGCGGTTGGGCCAATGTTGAGCAGCAGGTTTCCGCCGCGTGCCACTTTGTTGATCAGGATGTGTACCAGCTCTTCCGAGGTGGAATAATCCTCCAATATCTCATTGCGGTTGTAGCCAAAGGAGCCGGCAATGCCCCGGCACTCCTCCCAGGGATGTTCAAATTTGGTGTCAAGGGAATTTCCTTCGTGCACCAGATCATATTCGGTGGTGAAGATACCTCCGTGTTTGCTTCGGGTCTCCTTGCCCCAGCGATCGTTGACTACCACCGTATTTTTCACAGGCGATTCATTGTAGAGCCATGCCAGGAACTGGGTGCTTTTCCATGCCTCGCTCGGATGGTCCCACTCGCCGTCGGTCCAGACCACATCGGGCTGGTATCGGGTTACCAAATCCTTCATCTGGGGGATCATGTGCTGGTCGACATATTGAGACAGGTTGGCTTTGTATAGCGGATTGAACCATTCATAAAGGGAGTAGTAGAAGCCCATGTGCAGTCCTTTTTCCTTGACTGATTTGGAAAGGTCGCCGCAAAGATCGCGGTGCGGACCCACATCTACTGCATTCCAGTTCCAGCTCTGTTCGCTGGGCCATAGGGCAAAGCCTTCGTGGTGTTTGGAGGTAAGGACCACGTATTTCGCTCCTGCCTCCTTGAACCTTTGGGCCCAGCCATCGGGATCGAACATCTCCGCCTTGAAGAGGCCGGCAAAATCCTGGTATTTGAAATCCTTGCCATAGACCCGGTTGTGGTAGTCGATGAAGAACTGCTGGGTCTTGGAGGGTTTTACCCAACGGCTCCAGTACCACTCGGCATATTGTTCGTAGATCCCAACTTTGTCCCGTTTGGTTGGGCTGTAGGCGGGTACAGAATACAATCCCCAGTGGATAAAGATCCCGTATTTGGCATCCTCGAACCAGGTTGGAACTGGACGGCTGTCGATCGATTCCCAGGTGGGCTGGTAGGTTTTCTGGGCGAAACTGTTAGCTGCTCCCAACAGAAGCAGTGACAGGAGAATTAGTGTGGTTTTTTGCATGTTGTTCTATTTGGTTTTTAAGTTTGCTGGCTTGAACGACAAAGATAGTAAGAGGTGATCACAAATCCTCCGTTTTTTTCGCCACAATTGTCCTGGTTATTTCCTTCAATTCCTTGAAAGACATTGCCGATAAAGTCTTCTGCCAGGTGGTATCCAACGGTTGTTTCTTCAATTTGAAGAGCGGCTTGTTTTCGGCCTGTATTTCACCTGCATTGGGTGTCCACTCCAGCAAGTCATTGGGTTCGCATACCAACACATTGCACAGCAATTCAATATGATCCAATCTGAAAATGCGCGTCCTTTTGTTCAGTATCGTGGTGGCAGAATGTGGGGAAAGTCCTGCTTTCACCAGGAATGTATAGGGTTTTTCTATCCCCCTCAATTCAAAAATGGGAGTCAGGTTCAGTGATAGCATGGCAATAATATTAATAGTACAAAGTAAGTTTCAAATATACAAAAACAAGTTTCAAATAGAAAGAATTGTTATCTTAAAATATAATGCAATACTAAAGTTAGTGTGAATTATATTTCAAATACGTATTTCACTACTTCAAATAGTACAAATCAACATTCGAATAGTAATTTCCATAATTGTAATAGTACAAAACAACATTCAAAAAGTACAAAGTACCTCTGTAATGCAACTTGCATTTTATCTGTTTTACCTACCATTTTGAATTATCAATCATTTCTGATCCGGTTTGGCCGGTTGGGCCGTCTGCCTTTTTTGGCCGATCTCCACGAGCCGCCGCACCAACCACTCCGGAATGCGCCCCGTCCTGTCCGGTGGGACGTTGAGGAGGTAATTGGCCTGCCGGGAATTGCAGAGCTTGAGCATATCCACAACCTCTGCAGTGCTCGGCACGCCCTTTTCCGTTAGGTTGGTCTGCCAGTACCAGGCACCGGGCGTAATGCAATCACAGACCTCGGCGGTATTCG
>CAZVTL010000070.1:0-15690 GCA_964630075.1 uncultured Tangfeifania sp. | reverse complement strand
TCCCGTTTCTCCTATCCGATTATTCAGAATTTATTGTGTTCATTTTTTAAATAGGTGTTGATCTTATCAGTTCTGAATTTGCACTTTTTCAATTTTACAATTTATTTTTTGAAGATGCGGATGAAATGAATGATGGTATTATTAAGTAGTAACGTGATGTGTTTACAAAATAGGCTGGTTCGGATGCACTTAGAAAGTCTCCTGGGAATAATTCAGCTCCCAAGTGCTTAATTCCAGTCTATTTTTTGGTTGTGTGGAAGTTGTTGATTTCATATTTTTTAGATTGTTTCTTGATAATTTTAGGGTGTTTGATTTCAATGATGATATACATATATTTGTATAAATAGACAAAATTTAACATTTAAGCAGAATTTTGAGCGATGTTAAGGGGAGTCTAATGTTTTGCAGGCCATGTTTAACCTTAAAAAAAGATCAATGAAAAAAATTTCGCTGTTGCTTACTTTCCTGTGTTTGATCGGGACGCAACTGGTTTTTTCTCAGACCAGGGAGATTTCAGGGAAAGTCACCTCTTCCGAAGATGGTGGAGGAATTC
Organism: uncultured Tangfeifania sp.; assembly: GCA_964630075.1. Taxonomy (GTDB): domain Bacteria; phylum Bacteroidota; class Bacteroidia; order Bacteroidales; family Prolixibacteraceae; genus CAINVV01. Next base: position 15,137 of record CAZVTL010000070.1, on the reverse strand, counting down.
CGGGCGCATCTGTTGTAGTCAAAGGTACTACAGTTGGAACAATTGCGGACATGGATGGACAATACAGACTTAAGATTCCAACCAATGCCAGGTCCATCGAAGTTACCTTCGTGGGAATGGAGCCGCAAACTGTGGAGATTGGCTCACAGTCTGTTTACAATGTGCAGCTGAAGCCAAAGGATGTTTCTGTGGAGGAGGTAGTTGTCGTGGGTTACGGTGTTCAAAAGAAACGCGAAGTAACCGGAGCTATTTCCCAGGTCAAGGGCGATGCCATGGCAAACCTGGCGACCCCTAGTTTCGAATCGCAATTGGCTGGTCGTTCTGCAGGGGTGCAGGTTACCTCCACCAACGGAGTACTTGGAGAGGCACCGCGGATCAGGATTCGGGGTATCGGTTCGATATCTCAGGGAACCTATCCATTGGTGGTCGTCGACGGAATGCCCGTGTTTACAGGCGATGTGGGAGGATATGCCTCTACCAATGCCATGGGAGACATCAATCCGGCGGACATACAATCTGTAGAAATTTTGAAGGATGGATCCGCAACAGCAATTTATGGCTCAAGGGCGGCCAATGGTGTCATCCTGATTACTACCAAAAAGGGAGCCAGGGGTAAAGTCAGTGTTACCTACAACAACTACCTGGGTGTTGCCTCCCCTGTAAATTTGTTTGATCTTTTGCAAACACCTGATTTTATTACCATATCCAATGAAAAGAGGTCGAACAGGAGTCAAACTGCGATTGCAGTAGGATCCGATGTAAATACCGATTGGCAGGGGGCTGTATTGCGCAAGAGTGCCTTCCAGCAGGATCATAACCTGGGTATCTCGGGTGCCAGCGACCAAACCAATTACTACTTCTCTGTTGGTTATACCACCCAGGAGGGAGTTTCACGGCCCAATGAGATGAATCGTTATACCTTCCGTTCAAATATCGATCAGAAACTGAACAAATGGCTCTCCATTGGTTTAAATGCCGCTGTTACCCGCTCTGAATACATGGGCCTGAATACGGGTTCCAATGCATTGTCAGGAAACGTTTTCTCTGCCATCCGTCAGTTGCCCAATACTTTGGTGTTTGATCCGAACGATCCTACAGGTTACAACATCGACGATATCAACACCCAATATGTTGGGCGCGGGCAAAACCTCCAGCAGATTGATGACAACCTTCCCAATATCCGTTATACCCTCGACAAAAACGTCTATAGCTCCAAAACCATGGGGGTTGTTGCCAGTGGATACCTCTCTGCCAACATTACCAAGGATTTGAATTTCAGAACCCAGATTGGTGTGGACACAAAAGGCACGGAGGGTTTCCGTTACTGGAATCCTTTGCATGGTGACGGACAGAGTGTGAATGGCCGAATCAACAACAATTTCGCAAACCTATCCCGTTGGAACTGGCAAAATGTTCTGACCTTCACCAAAACAATTGCAGAGAATCACAACCTGAACATCAACCTGGTGAATGAATTCCAACAGCAAACGGTTAATTCTTTCTACGGTGCCGGCACCAATATGTCCGATGCCTTCTTTAGTCACAACCTGATTGACGGATCCTATGGTACTCAGTTGTCGGGAGGTTCAATGACCCAGAATGGTTTCAATTCACTGGCTGGTCGTATCAACTACAATTACCAGCAGAAATACTTCCTGCAGGCTTCCGTTCGCCGGGATGGAATTTCCTCTTTGCCTAAAGAAAATCGTTTTGGTACATTTCCGGGTGTTTCAGGAGGTTGGACTATTTCAAAGGAGTCCTTTATGGCTGATGTGAAAGTCCTATCTGACTTGAAAGTAAGAGGTTCCTATGCTGAAGTAGGAAACGTAGATATCGGCAACTACCCATATCTGGGTTTGTATTCCAATGCAAAATATGCTGATTACAATGGTATTGCCTTCTCACAAATCGGGAATGACCAACTACAATGGGAAAAGAGTAAGAAAACTGACATAGGATTGGATGTCTCTTTTGTCGAAAATAAATACAGGTTTACTTTTGACTATTTTATCAACAACCAGGATGGATTGATATTGAATGCACCAACCCCACCTTCATTTGGTATTCCGGGGAACTCTATTGCCAAGAACATTGGTAAACTTAAGAATTGGGGATATGAATTTTCATTCGATCTGGCTTTGATCAGCAAGAATGATTTCAAATTGTCTGTAGATGGTAACCTTTCCATCGTTAAGAATGAGATTGGTGAATTGGTGAATCATCAGGATATTATACAGACTTATACCATCATCCGGGAGGGAGAATCTATCCGCTCTTTGTTTGGATATGATTACCAGGGTGTCAATGCAGCAAATGGCAACCCGATTTACCGCAAGGCGGATGGAACCCTGGTCCAGGGGAATATCCCGACCTCCAACTACAAGGTTTACGATCCCAAAAACCCAACAGACATCGCGGTGGCAAGTTCGCTGGTATCAGCCGACCGGAAACTGCTTGGAACAACAATTCCTACCTATTTTGGTTCTGTTGGATTGAAAGCTGAATACAAAGGATTTGATCTGAATGTCATGTTCCGGTACAGTGGGGGTAATTATGTGATGAACCGTACCCGGATGGATTTAATGAACCAGAAATTCCAGAACAACAGTACCGAGATTCTTGGAAGATGGCAAAGTACGGCCAACCCTGGCGATGGATGGACACCCCGCTTGTGGTATGCCGGTGATACTTTTGTCAACTTGACTGACAACACCAGTACACGTTGGATTGAGAAGGGCGATTACATCAAATTGCAGACCATCACACTTGGTTATACGCTTCCAAAATCCCTGTTGAACCGAATTGGTCTTCAGAATCTGAGATTGTTTGCCCAGGGACAAGATCTGCTCATGATTACGGACTATACAGGCATCGACCCTGAAATGGAATCCGGAGGTGTTGATTTCAATGGTACTCCCCGTCAGAGTGTAGTTACTTTTGGTCTTAACCTTAAATTTTAATTCCTAAAAACTATACAGCTATGAAAAATATATTTGAAACCTATAAGAGATTAATTCACAGAGGGTTGGTTTTGGTTGTCGTTTTTGCCATGACTTTTGCCTCTTGTGAAGAGAATATTGACCTGGAACCCTTCAACCAGGTTTCTGAAACTGCCGCTTTTCAATCCGCTCCGCTGATTGCTTTGACCGTCACCGGGATGTATGAGGCAGCTCAAATTGGCTATTATGCAAATCCGGTGGATCCTGCTTACAGAGGTTTCCCGTTTGGCGCCGCTTTTGTACAGCAAGGGGACAACAGGGGAGAAGATGTGGTCAATACTGCAACTTTTTACCAATTGACCTACACCGCAACCTACAGTACCACCTCTGCCAACAATGTTAACTACTGGAAGGATAGCTACAGGTTGATCAACCGCTGTAACATTGTAATTGACGGAGTCAAAAAGGCAGCTACGGATAAGGTTATTCCGGTTGCGCTTGCGGAAGAGTATGAAGGGGAAGCCCGTCTGCTAAGGGCCATGACCTACCATGAATTGCTGACACATTTCGCTCGTCCTTTCAAAGATACCCCAACCGGTTCACACCTGGGTGTTCCTTATCATGACAAGCCTTATACAACACAGGCTGCCATTGAAGAGGGCTTCGCCACTGGAAGAAGCACGGTCGCTGAAGTTTATGCAAAAATCATTGCGGACCTCGATTTCGCAGAGGCAAAACTTCCACAGAAAGCTACTCGTACAGGTAATATGAAATTGACCAGGGCAACCAAGGGCGCAGCCGTTGCGGAAAAGAACCGTGTTTACCTGCACATGTGGGATATGGATAAGGTGATCACCGAAGGTACCAAGTTTATTTCCGGATCACTGGCCGGAACATATTCCTTGACTGCAGATCCTTCCGGACCATTTGTCAGTCCATACAGCAACAGTGAATCTATTTTTGGAATGGAGAATTCTGCAACGGTAAATCCAGGTGTAAATGCCGCATTGGCCTCACAATACGGCCGCAGGCAACTTGTTTGCATGAGCCCTATTCTTTGGAGAAATATGTCATGGCTTTCGGACGACAAGCGTCGCGCTGATGGATTGATGACCTTCAAAATCGCTTCCGGTGTAATTTTCACCAACAAGTACAAGGATCAAACCAACTACACCGACCCTTCACCGATGATTCGCTATGCAGAGGTATTGCTGAACATGGCAGAGGCTTATGCCCGTAAGGGGGATGTCACCAATGGACTCCTTTACCTCAACATGGTTCGCAACAGGGCCCTCGCTTCTCCAGCCACACAGGCATTTACCACAACCTCATTTGCGACGAATGTAGCACTTCTTGGTGCAATTCTGACGGAGCGAAGAATAGAGTTTGCAATGGAAGGACGTCGCTGGCCGGATATTCACAGGTTGCAACAGTGTCCGCATTTCCCGATCAACGGTATACCTGCCAAGTTGGCGAATGGGTTGCCAGCCGGTACAGCCTTTGCCCTTGGTACTCCCTATACCGGAGCCTTGGGAACCACCGCAGTACCTTACAGTGATTTCCGTTTTGTTTGGCCAATCCCACAGGATGAAATCAATGCCAATCCCACGCTTGCCAAACAACAAAACCCTGGTTGGTAGAAGCTAAATTTAGTACGCTTATAGTTGCTAAAAGCCCCGCTGACATTAGTTTAGCGGGGCTTTTTGCAATGAATACAAAATTCGACCAATGGTTATTTTTAATGGAATTTTCAATTTTGGATATTTTAACATATATTCGCAGTTGTGCACACCTTTTAACGAGCTATTATTTTGTTAAAGGTGTCTGTCAAGTAGTTGTTGTGATGAGTGAGTTTTATCCTTAAAATTTCTTCTATGAAAAAAGTTTCGCTGTTGCTTGTCTTTCTTATGCTCTTGGGAATTCAGGTTACCATCGCTCAAACCAGGGATGTTTCAGGGGTGGTTACCTCTGCAGATGATGGGTCGACGATTCCAGGTGCCTCAATTGTAGTCAAGGGAACTACGGTCGGTACAGTTACCGATATGGATGGTCGTTTCACCCTAAAAATTCCATCCGGAGCCAAAAATTTAACCATCTCTTTCGTAGGTTTTGCTGCGACAGATGTTGCAATTACGGATGCCAAGGCTTACAAGATTGTCTTGCAATCGGAACGTGTTGCTGTGGATGAAGTTGTAGTTGTTGCATTTGGTACGGCAAAAAAGTCAAGTTTGACTGGTGCAATTACCTCTGTAAATGCTGCCTCTTTGGAGAAGAGACCGGTAACCAATGTGCTGTCAGCACTTTCGGGTACGGCAGCGGGAGTCCAGGTGAATACCTCCTATGGACAGCCCGGAAGTGACCCAACCATCCGGATCAGGGGTTTTGGTTCTGTGAACTACTCATCCGAACCGTTGATCGTGTTGGACGGTTCTCCATTTAATGGGGTGATGGCCAACATTAATCCTTCAGATATTGAAACCATCAACTTTCTGAAGGATGCTGCCTCTACCGCTCTTTATGGCGCAAGAGGTTCCAACGGGGTGATCATGATTACCACCAAAAAAGGTAAAAAAGAGAAATTAAGCATCAATACAACCATTTCCCAGGGGGTTTCCGGGAGAGGTCTTCCCGAATATGACAGGATTGACGGTTTCCAGTATTACCCAATCATGTGGGAGTCGCTGAGAAACAGTTTGGTCACAGCTACCAGGCCTATCGATCAGGCAAGTATCCTGGCATCCGGCGCAACCTCCAACGGAATTGTATCACAACTGGGTTACAATCCGTTCAAAGGTGTTGCCAATGATCAGGTGGTAGGTACCGATGGAAAACTCAATCCGGCTGCCAACACCATGCTTTGGGATGATACCGACTGGTACTCGCCTGTCGAGCAACTGGGCAACAGAACGGATGCCACAGTGACGGCCAATGGCGGATCCGAGATGGTAGACTACTATCTTTCTGCCGGTTACACCTCCGACCATGGCTGGATCAAAAAGACCGATTACGAGCGTATCACTGCAAGGGGTAACATCAATGTAACTCCCAAAAAATGGCTCACTTTTGGGGCAAATATCAGTGCCTCCTACAATACCTCCAATTCTGCCAATACAGAAAGTAACACTGGTTATGCCAATCCGGTCTATTTTGCCAGGACAATGGGTCCGATCTATCCGGTTTACCTCCACAACAGGGCCACAGGAGATTACCTTCTGGATGCCATGGGGGAAAGGCAATGGGACATCGGCGGACAGGTCATACAGGATGGTATTACCTATGGTGCCAGGGCACAAAACAATGGTCGTCATGGTATTGCCGAGCACATGCTGAACGACAGGAGTTTTGAAAGGAATACCGTACAGTCACGGGTCTATTCTGAATTTTCTTTCCTGAAGGATTTTAAATTCCGCCTTTCCAATTCCATCGACATCAACAACGCCTATTCAGGCAGGTATGAAAACACCAAAGTTGGTGATGGAGCCCCATCCGGGCGTTCTACCAGAACCAATTCGGTAAGGTATACCATTACCAACAGCCAAATTCTTACCTACAACAAGAGTTTTGGCAAGCATGAGGTAAAAGTAATGGCAGGTCATGAGGCCTACAAAAACCAGTACAAGGAACTCTACGGTTTCCGGCAGGGTCAGGTCATTCCTGATAATTCGGAGTTGATCAACTTTACAACGACCAACAGTCTCTCGTCTTATGTAGACAACCACCGTACCGAGGGCTTTATTTCCCGTGCCACCTATGGGTATGAGAATGGCAAATATACCTTCGAGACCTCTTTCAGAAGAGATGGGTCCTCTAAATTTGAGAATCAGGTAAGATGGGGTAATTTCTACTCCTTTGGCGGAGGCTGGAAAATTAACAGCGAAAGTTTCCTTTCAGATGTAAAATGGGTCGATCTTTTAAAATTGAGAGCCTCCTATGGTTTGAATGGGAACGATGGAGGTATCAGTTATTATGCCTGGCAGGTACTTTACAATTACAATTTCAATGCTGCTGAACCCGGCTATATTCAATCGACAGTACCCGGAAATCCTGCACTTCAGTGGGAGACGACAGCCCAGACGGATGTGGGCGTTGAGTTCAGTATTTTCAACAACTTGCTGAGGGGAACTGTTGACTGGTACAACAAGGAATCCAGGGACCTGATCTTTGCTGTTCCACTTGCGCCAACCACCGGTTATACCTCGCAGAACAGAAATATCGGTAAACTTTTCAACAGAGGTTTTGAAGTAGATTTAACAGCGCAAATTGTTAAAAGCAAGAATTTTAGCTTCAATCTCAATGTAATTGCCGCTACCAACAAGAACCAGATTACGGAATTACCGGAGAAGAATCGTGAAAAAGGTATTATTTCTGGTAGCTACAAGCGTGTGGAAGGCGGATCAATTTATGACTACTGGCTGCGTCAATGGTATGGTGTAGATCCTGCCAATGGCGATGCACTCTACCTGTTTGATGAGGCGCTGGTTTGGGCAGATACGGATTGCAAAACCATGGCGGATGGCCAGAAGGTTACCTCCAACCAGGCAAAGGCCAAATATGACTGGGCTGGCACCAGTATGCCGGATGTTTTTGGATCGGTAACTCCCTCCTTCAATGTATATGGATTTGATATCTCCATGCAGTTTAATTACTCCATTGGCGGTAAATCCTATGACAACAACTGGGCATCGCTGATGTCCACAGGTGGAATGGGTTCCGCAAAGTCGGTGGATATTCTGGATCGTTGGACTACTCCCGGCCAGATTACCAATGTACCAAGAATGGACAATTCCAAGACTACCAACTTCAATGCAGCCTCTTCCAGGTGGTTGCTCAGTTCTACCTACTACTCGCTCAGGAATATCAATATTTCTTACAGCTTCAAGCCGAATGTGTTGAAGAAATTGGATATGAATGCATTGCGCGTTTATCTATCTGCTGAGAACCTTGCACTGATCTCTTCCAAGAAGGGACTCGATCCAACCCAAAATTTTAGCGGGAGTGTCTTGAACGATGTTGGATTCAACAGAATTCTGACTTTAGGTGTTAATGTAAACTTCTAAATGTAAAAGTGTTATGAAAAAGTTAAGAATTTATATTTTGATGTTGGCGGCAGGATTGCTGATGATTCCAACCTCCTGCTCTGAAGAATTTCTGGAAACACGCCCCACCGACCAGCTGTCCGGGGGCGAGGTCTTCACCACCATATCCGGAGCCTGGGGTGCGCTCAATGGAGTTCACAGGGCCATGTACAACCAGTACAACAGTACGCAAGCGCATGGAGGCTTCGCCGGTTTGTATGAACACATTGATTTTCTGGGGACTGACAACCTTTTCAATAGTACGGCAAGTACCTGGTTCCTGAATACCTACAAATGGGTAGACCATCGGAATCAGAAATCAGGGACTGTATTGTATTGGACAAATCTCTACAGAATGATTGGCAATATCAATCAGATCATCAACAACGTTGACAAAATTGTTGGTTCCGACAACGAGAAAAAATATGTCAAGGGTCAGGCATTGGCTTACAGGGCCTGGGCCCACTTTATGCTGGTGCAACTATGGGCAGACAGGTATGTTCCAGGAGGAGCCAACAGCCAGTTGGGAGTCCCTTACATGGAGCAGGTAACTTACGAAGGTCTGGCAAGGAATACTGTTGCTGAGGTATACACCAAAATCAATGCCGACCTTACGGCAGCCATTACCAATTTGGAGGGGTACAACAGGGCCAACAAATCACATTTGAACAAATCTGTTGCACAGGCAATTCAGGCGCAGGTAGCCCTGGTTCAGGGAAACTGGTCACAGGCAGCAACATTGGCCAATGCAGCAAAAGTCGGCTACACCTTTATGACGGCTGCACAGCATCTGGATGGTTACAGGTTGCAGACCAATCCGGAGAATTTGTGGTCGAGTTATGTCCAGGAAGACCAGACGCTCTACTTCTACTCCTTCTATGCCTATATGTCGCATAACTATAACTCTACCGTAATCCGTACTTGTCCGAAATCGATCTCCAAGGAGCTGTACGATAAGATTGCAGCGACAGATGTAAGAAAGGGTTTCTGGTATCCTACAGCTGTAGCGCTTAAAATGCCTGAAGTACCACCAGCCGGTGTGAGATACAACTACATGAGCTCCAAGTTTAAAGCCGTTTCTGTTTCGGATAGCCGGGGCGATTACCCCTGGATTAGGGTGGCCGAGGTCTACCTTATCGAAGCAGAGGCTTTGGCCCGCTCGGGTAAGGAAACTGAAGCAAGAGATGTGCTTTACTTGTTGGCAAGAGATAGAAATCCATCATATGTCAAATCTACCAATGCAGGACAGGCTTTGATCGATGAAATCTTGGTGCAGCGGAGAATTGAGCTATGGGGTGAAGGCCGGAACTGGACCGATTTAAAGCGGTTAAACCTTCCAATGGTCAGAACACTGGGTCCAACTGCTGGTCAGGGTGCGCATGTGGAGGCTTATTGTGTGGTCTATAATATTCCGGCAGGCGGAAGTCTGTGGACCTGGATGATCCCGCAAGACGAGATCGATGCCAACCCGCTGATCGTACAAAATCCTTGATTAATTCGACAATGTGTTGATTCGACGATTCGACAATAAAGAAATGCCCGCCAGAATTAATTCTGACGGGCATTTTTTTTGAAGGATGATGAACATCACATATTTGCCAAGATGAACCGTAGAGACGTTGCATGCAAAGTCTCTACATGCGACAACATTCAAAATTCTCAAAAAGGCGTGTCATCTGCAAAACTTGAGCCAGGCCTGCCAAAGTCAGATTTGGCACGGTCGCTGTCTGTATGACTGGGTTCCGCATTCATCTTTGAGTGAAATACGTTTCTCCCTTTCGTTTCATGAAGATTGCCAATTGGATGCTCTTCCTGCGCCGATTCAAGATTGTTGAACTGTGCCAGATGTGCCTTGAACGAAAGATGGAATTCTCCAACGGCTCCATTCCGGTGCTTGGCCACAATAATCTCAGCAATACCTTTCAATGAATTTCCTTCCTGGTCAGCCTGGATTCCATAGTATTCAGGACGGTGGATGAACATCACCATGTCGGCATCCTGCTCGATGGCACCTGATTCACGCAAATCTGAAAGCTGTGGTCTTTTCCCTTCCCTTGATTCAACGGAACGGTTCAGCTGCGACAGGGCAATGATCGGGACATTGATCTCCTTGGCGATGGCTTTGAGATTCCTAGAGATCATACTGACCTCCTGCTCACGGTTACCCCGTATGTCTCCTCCTGCGGTCATCAGCTGGAGGTAATCAACAATTACGATCCCAATGTTGTACTGCATCTTCAACCTCCGGCATTTGGCCCTGAATTCAAAGATGGAGAGGGCAGGGGTATCATCGATGAAGAGGGGCGCCTCTTCCAGATTCTTTAATTTCCGGTTGAATACTTCCCATTCCCAGTTTTCGAGTCGTCCACTTTTGATTTTGTCTGAACCAAGTTCGGTTTCAGCTGAGATCAAACGGTTGACCAATTGCAGCGAAGACATCTCCAGGGAGAATACGGCAACGGGAACCTTGTGGATGGCAGCCATGTTTCTGGCCATCGTCAGTACAAAGGCGGTTTTTCCCATGGCAGGTCTGGCCGCAATGATGATCAGGTCCGTTTTTTGCCAGCCGCTTGTAATTTGGTCAAGTTTGTTGAATCCGGAGGGGATTCCGCTCAGTCCGTCCGGTTTCTTCGAGTTGATTTCGATCTGTTCTACCGCCCGTTGGAGAAGGGGTTTGATTGGCTGCGACTCTTTGGTAATGTTTCCTTCCGTTACCCTGAAGAGGGAAGATTCGGCAAAGTCGATCAGGTCGTTCAGCTCCATGGCATCGTCGTACGACTTTCCCTGGATTTCGGAAGAAATCAGTATCAACTCCCGCTGAATAAATTTCTGGGCGATGATCCGGGCATGAAATTCGATGTGGGCAGCAGAGGCTACCCGGCTGGTTAATTGGGTGATGTAAAGAGGTCCGCCAACTTCGTCCAGCTCCCCCCTGTTTTTCAATGCCTGCGTTACCACCAGCAGATCTATGGGCTTCTCTTTGGCTGCCAGCTCTTTGATGGCATTGAAGATCTTCTTGTGCTCCTCCTTGTAAAAACTTTCAGGTCTCAAAATGGCCTGAACAGTATGGTAAGCATCCTTCTCCAGCATCAGGGCACCCAGCACAGCCTCCTCCACCTCTGTGGCCTGGGGTGGAACCTTGCCATAATAGGCATTTAGTTGCTCAATGGTGTTGCCAACTTGTTTCTTGTTGCGGTAATTGTTGGATGTTTCGGCCATAATACGCTAGTAATCAATAATTGTGTGAGTTTCTCTCGATTTTTCAAAGGTAGTGAAGAGAAGCCAAAAACCATCTTTTTTATTTTGCAGGCCATTCAAAACCATCCCTGCCTGAATCAGTTGTTTAGGTATTACCAACAATTTTATCAACAAAAGTTATGCACTAATGTGGAGAACTTATGAAACCCTCATGAACTAACGTTCACAAAATAGCATGTAAATTGCCTTGAGGGTTCCATGCGTAAGTTTAGATATTCAACAAATTAATACTGTTATTTACGTGTGAAATAAAGAAAATATTGGTGCGATTTTACTTTCCAAATAACCCGAAAGCTTCACTTAAATGTCAGGTTACTGGGATTCTGGCGCATATTGCAGATAGTTTAGAATACGATCCATGTCCTTTTCTGACAAGGAGACCAAACGATCTGCTTAGTCATTTTTATATTTAGAGAGCTATTTTTTCTAAGACTAGCTGATTAGGGATTCCTTCACCTGCTTCCATTTCCTGAATCGCTTCAAAAATTCCGGTCTTTTGAACTTCAGTTAACATTTCCCATTCTGTTACATCTTGATGTCCATGGATGTAATTGAAAAGAACACCAGATAACTCCTCCCATTTGTCTTTCTTTAAGGCATTTATTTGACGAAAAATCTTAAGTTTTTAATCAGACACCGTCATGTGTATATATTTTCCTAAAGATATAAATATAGAATAGACAAATTTTGTGAAAATTTCCACATTTCCACATTTTCACATTTTCAAATTATCCTGAATGATCTCCGTGAGCAGATCTGTCAAATTCAATCCTGCCGCTTTCACCTGTTGCGGGATAAAGCTGGTGGCGGTCATTCCGGGTACGGTATTGATCTCCAGGAAGAAAAAGGTATCCTCTTTGAGGATGTAATCCACCCTGACGATCCCTTTGCAGTTGCACAGATCGTATATCTCAGCGGAGAGTGCCTGTACTTGTTTTGTCAACTCAGCGCTTATTCTGGCTGGGGTAATCTCTTCGGCCATGCCTGGCGTGTATTTGGCCTCGTAATCGAAAAACTCGTTTTTGGGAATTACTTCGGTAACCGGCAGTACCAGCTTTTTCTCCCCAATCTTAACCACACCGCAGGTAAACTCTTTGCCATCAATGAACTGCTCGATCAGCACTTCATTGCTTTCATCCATTGCCCTGGCCACAGCACCAGATAGTTCTTCTTCTTTTTTTACTTTGGTTATCCCGAAGCTCGATCCTCCGGCATTCGGTTTGACAAAAAGTGGCAGTCCAAGTTTGTCGACAACTTCTGAAGGATTCCATTGCGCTCCCGAATGGAGCCGAATGGATCTGGCAAGCTGGATTCCACAAGATTGCAAATATTTGTTGCAGAAATTTTTATTGAAAGTGAGCGCAGAAGACTGAACTCCACAGGTAGAGTAAGGGATTCCCAACATTTCGAAATAGCCCTGCAGGATTCCGTCTTCACCGGGCGTGCCGTGTATCATGATGTAGGCATACTCCAGATGGATCTTCTCCCCATTCAATTGGAAAGAAAAATCCCCTTTGTCGATGGAGGCTATCTCTTGCTCCTCCACCATCACTTTCCACTCCCCAAACCGGATGGAGACCAACCAGGGAGTGAACAGTTTACGATCGATGGCACTGAAAACATTGGCGCTGCTTTTCATCGAGACGACATATTCGGAAGAGTCTCCGCCGGCAACGATTGCTATATTTCTCATGTTGTGGAAATTAATGTAAAAATTGGTAAATGTGAAAATAAAGAAATGTACCCAATGTCCAAAGTAAAATGAATTAAATGTGAATGTGCCTGCATTATTTATTATTTACCTCAAATCTCATTAATTTTCACATTTTCACATTTCCCAATTTTCACATTGTCTATTCCCTGTTGACGAGATAGCTTCGCCACTTTTCAATACAGGTTTCCATATCATCAGGTAGCTCCGAATCAAAGATCATCTCCTGGTGGGTTGTTGGGTGGATAAATCCAAGCGTTTTGGCATGCAGTGCCTGTCGTGGAAGGAGGGCAAAGCAATTCTCTACAAACTGCTTGTATTTGGCGAAGGTTGTCCCCTTCAATATTTTGTTTCCACCATACACCTCATCGTTGAAGAGCGGATGGCCGATCTCTTTCATGTGAACCCTGATCTGGTGGGTACGCCCTGTCTCCAGGATGCACTCAACCAGGTTCACATAACCCAGTCGTTCCAGGACCCTGTAATGGGTAACTGCCGGTTTGCCATGGTCCCCATTGGGGTAGACGGTAAAAACCTGACGATCTTTGGTGCTGCGTCCAATATTTCCCTCGATGGTGCCTGCGTCGGCGGCCAGGTTTCCCCAAACCAATGCAACGTATTGCCTTTGGGTGGTTTTCCGAAAAAACTGCATGGCCAGGTTGAGTTTGGCATGTTCCGTTTTAGCGACCAACAACAATCCGGAGGTATTCTTGTCTATGCGGTGCACCAATCCGGGCCTCGGATCGTCACCTCCATACAGGGGAAGTCCCTGGAATCTGAATGCCAATGCATTGACAAGTGTTCCGCTGTAATTCCCGTGTCCCGGATGTACCACCAATCCCGGTGGTTTGTTTACCACCAGTAGCTCTTCATCCTCGTAAACGATGTTCAATGGAATATCTTCAGCGACGATTTTTAGCTCCCTTCTTGGATAATCCATGACGACTGTCACTTCATCGTTGGGTTTTACCCTGTAGTTGGATTTTACAGGTTTCCCATTGACCAAAATACTTTCAGCCTCTGCTGCCTGTTGGATGCGGTTTCTGGAGGTCCCCAGAATGCGGTTGGATAGGAATTTATCGACCCTCATCAGCCCCTGACCAGGATCTGCTATAAATCGATGGTGTTCGAACTGTCCGGCCAGTTCTTCGTTATCTTCGGGAAGATCGGTATCATCATAAAAAAGTTCCTCTTTCTGGCTCATGGGCTGTAAGATACCAATTATTCCTTGATTATGGCCGAGAGAACCAGGTTGATGGCACTTCCGGCCGGCACGACGATGGTAGAGTCGGCAACGGGAAACTGGCTGATAACTTTGGCAGATATTGAATCGGCATGGCTGGTCACAGAGCCATCGTAGACAACCGATCCGGTTTGCAATTGCCTTTCATTGAGTATCACAAGGAGGTCGGCCATGGTCATTCCCAAAAGGTCTGGAACGAAGGTGTCATTGGCACCAAAGCTCTGCCCCACTACCAGGTCGATGGTTGAACCAGTGTCCATGCGGGTTCCTGGAGGTATAGCTGCACCGTTGTTTTTTTGTTCCAGTACCAGATCATTGAATTCAGAGGGTTTAAATTCTATCCTGCCCACCAAAAAACCCTTGGATTCAAGCAAAACCCTGGCTTGACGAAGTGAGATATCGGTTACTTGCGGGACCATTTCTTGTCCGGGTACCGAGGTGACCAGGGTGAGGTAAATCATTCTGCCCGACTTTATCTTGTGTCCTGGACCCGGATTCTGGATCAAAATTGTTCCGGCTTTCTTATCCGCTTTATAAACTGAATCCTCCACTTCAAACCTAAGGTCCAATTTTTTAGAGGCCTGTCTTGCCTCAGGAATGGTCATTCCGGTAAAATCGGGGATAGGCAGGCTCTCTCCGCGGTGGGTATATAAGGAGAGGATCATCATGGTAATCCAGAGCAATACCAGGGTGAGGATCACTGCTGCCAACAGGTGTTTTCTGAATAATTTACTGAGGATGAATTCCTTAAGGGCCATAAGGGGTGAAATATGTTTGTTAGCTGTAAAATTAGAAATAATTTTCTACAGAAGTGACTAAAGTGCCTAGAGTGAACTAAAGTGACTAAAGTAATTTTAGTGCCTAAAGTAGGGAGTCCAATACTTTAGTTCACTTTAGTCACTTTAGTTCAC
>CAZVTL010000069.1:13331-15743 GCA_964630075.1 uncultured Tangfeifania sp. | reverse complement strand
CCGTTGATATAATTCTTAAGTGTTGTCATATTTGTTCTTGAATGTTAAGTTGAATGTGCTTTTTGTCAATAGGAATTGGCTGTTAGTTATTGGCTTATAGCCTTTTTATTACCAGTAATGATTCAATATTGATCAGACGTTCTTCACTTTAACCTTTAACCTTTAACCTTAATTAAAGGTAGTACCGCTGCTTCTTCTTGTTCTCAACATATTGCTTTCTGGCTTTCTGTACGGTCTCAATTTCTGAAACCTCTGAGATGGCAACCTCCCACCAGGCATAACCGGGTACCCCTTTGGACAGACTCGTTTCGATGGTAATGACTGTGGTAACTGGCTGATTTTTTGCCTCCAACAGTGCACTTTTCAAGGATGCGATGTCTTGGGCTTCGATGACATAGGCTCCCAGACTCCTGGCATTCAGCGCAAAATCTACCGGCAGGACTTCTCCCGTCATAAGACCTGTCTCTTCGTCGCGATACCTGTATTTGGTTCCGAAGCGCTCCGAACCAATGGATTGGGAGAGGCCACCGATGCTCGCAAAACCGTTGTTGTTCAGCAGGACAATGGTGTACTTGATGCCTTCCTGGATGGCTGTCACGATTTCGCTGTTCATCATCAGGTAATTACCATCCCCGATCATCACATAGATTTCGCGGTCCGGACAGGCCATTTTTGCCCCCAGTCCGGCAGCCAGTTCGTAACCCATGGTGGAATAGCCATATTCCAGGTGAAAACCTTTTGGATCTGTGGTTCTCCACAATTTGTGGAGATCTCCGGGAAGACTGCCGGCAGCACACAGGACCACATCCTGCGGAGCAGCAAAGCCATTTACGGCGCCCACTACCTCCACCTGATGTACCGGGGTCTCTCCGCTCACTTTGTAAAATTCAGTTACCTGTTTGTCCCATCTTTTGTTCAACTCCGCAACGTATAACCGGTATGCCTCTGCAACTTTGAAATCTCCCAGCAGGGTTGTCAGCTCCTCCAGACAAACTTTGGCATCCGCAACCAAAGGCAAAGCAGCCTGTTTGTGGCTGTCGAAATCGGTGATGTTGATGTTGATAAATTTTACCTCCGGATGCTGGAATGCTGTTTTGGAAGCAGTAGTGAAATCACTGTACCGGGTACCTATACCGATGACCAGGTCGGTTTCCCTGGTAATTTCATTGGCTCCAGGGGTGCCTGTCGCACCAACTGCCCCCAGATTGGCGGGATGGTCGTATGGAAGAGATCCTTTGCCTGCAAATGTTTCTGCAACAGGTATCCCGGTTAGGTCGACCAGTTGTTTTAAAATGGGGGTAGCTTCACTGTAAATCACACCGCCACCTGCGATGATAACCGGTTTTTTGGAAGCTTTGATCAGCGAAACTGCCTCCTGCAGTAATGCTGAATCCGGCCTCGGTCTGCCGATCTTCCAGGTTCTTTTTCTGAACAGGGTTGATGGAAAGTCATAAGCCTCTGTCTGCACATCCTGCGGAAGCGAAAGCGTGACAGCTCCAGTTTCGGAGGGGGAGGTGAGTACCCGCATTACCTCCGGCAGGGCGGTTATCAGTTGTTCTGCCCGGTTGATCCTGTCCCAGTATTTGGAGACTGGCTTGAAGCAGTCGTTGACCGACATATCCTGAGAAGAGAAAGATTCGAGTTGTTGCAGCACCGGTGCAACATTTCTGGTGGCGAAAATGTCCCCGGGCAGTAAAAGTACCGGAAGCCTGTTGATGGTAGCACAAGCAGCACCTGTGATCATGTTGGTAGCTCCGGGACCGATGGAGGAGATACAGGCAAAGGTGCCCATTCTGTTTTTCATCTTGGCATAAGCCGTTGCAATGTGTACCGATGATTGCTCGTTTCGGGTCATGATAAACCGAAAATCAGGGTTTTCCATCAGACTTTCGCCCACACCGGCTACGATACCATGTCCAAAAATGCCCAGACACCCGGCAAAAAACAGCGATTCTACTCCGTCGCGTTCCACATATTGGTTTTGTAGAAATTTCACCACTGCCTGTCCTACAGTTAATTTAGTCGTTGTCATCTTGTTTCCCTATCAGAAATTTTAATCCTATTTTTTATTCACCGGGCCATTTATTGCAAGTCTTTGTTCATGTCAATGGTTACCATTGGTATCCTTTCATCCATTCCTTTCCATGTACCGTAAATCCATTTGTGGTCAGGATCATCCGTACTGGCCAGACTCTGGTCACTTCCGGCCAAAAAATTGAGATAATAGACATTGTATCCATGACCAGCGATAACAGGGTGGTATCCTTCCGGTACCAGCACCACATCGTTGTTGCGGGGTTCCGCTATTTCATTCAGACTCCTGTCGTCATTGTATATTTTTTGAAGCGCAAAACCCTGTGGCTGATCTACCTTGTAGAAATAGATCTCTTCCAGATCAGCTTCCAGGAGTTT
>CAZVTL010000069.1:0-13231 GCA_964630075.1 uncultured Tangfeifania sp. | reverse complement strand
GTGATTTCGAATTTTGTATTTCTTGGAAGGTACAAGGCATGTGGCAGACCACTGAAAACATCCTTTCTGCCATTTGAACTCTTCCAGGTGCCCAGGGAGGTTTCTGCCAGAAAATTTCCTCCCAGCAATACGAAAAGATGTTCACTGTCTCCTGTTTCGCCCACCCATTTCTCTCCCTGTTTCATTGTCCTGGCCATGAAATTGAGGTAATCCCATTTTGCCTCCTTCGAAGTAATGGATTGGTAGATCTCTTTTCCCGAAGTAGATTTTACCAGTAAATGGCATATGTTATCCCTGTTCATGGTTGGTAGTTTGGCCGGTAATCAATTGTATAAATATCAAACGATCATCATCTCCCTGATCGTTGCGATCACGGTAGTGGTTGCCTGGCAAAACTGATTCAAGGTTCTGACGGTAGCCCCGTATCCATCAAACTCCTCCAAAGTCAAACCATTTTCATCGTAAGCGCGTCGAAAATCCACAAATTTCTTCTCGAGTTCAGCAATGATTTTTGCATCAACCGGGGTATCCATCCTGTTCTCTACCGTCACGTCTGAACCGTTGTATCGCTGTTGCCATTGCCAGGGTGGAGAGATCACCACATCACCGCCTATGAACTCCGACCAGTGAAAGTGATTCCTGAATGCTGCACTGAGCAGCCTCAACCGATATCCTCTTTCCCTGTAGATCCGGTATGCTTTCTTCATGACGGCTACCCCAGCCAAATCAAATATTTCGGGGTTGGCAATGATGTTCTCCTTTTCTGCAACGGCTTTCAGCAGGTCATCGAGTCTTCCGACCATGATGGTACAGACCGGTCCCATGGTGCTGATATCCTTTCCCTCTCTCTCCCTGCGAACCAGTCCGCGTTCCACCGCTTCGGCCACAGCAATGGCCTGTGCCACAGTGAAGCTCACGGTTGCATTGATGCTGACACCCAGGTAGGTTGCCTCTTCGATGGCGATCACTCCAGCCTTTGTAACCGGTATCTTGACAATGATATTTGGGGCAAGTTGGCTGAAATGCAGTGTCTGTTGCAGGATCTTATCCGAATTCCGGTAGAACCTGGGATCAGTCTGAACCGACAATCTTCCATTCTTCCCTTTTTCACGCTCAAAAATTGGCATCAACAGGGTAGCAGCTTTTTTAGACATCTCTTCAATGAGCATCCAGGCAATTTCATCTTCTGTGGATGTCGGATTCTCCTGGATTATCTGTGGGATTCTCAACTTCCAAATATCCCATTCCTGTTTAATTACACTATTGACGATCACCGGATTGCAAGTTGCTCCGATGGCACCGTGTCCAATGGAGCTTTTTAATTCTTCTATGGCACAGGAATCGTTCCAAAGTGCAGTAGGAGTTGTCTGTGTCATCTCGTGCAGTACGCTTTTGTAGGTACTGTCTTCTCTTGGTTCTTTTTCCATTGTCTCTATGATTGAACTATTTTTAGTCAAAAAATATTACCAGAATAAATAGTAAAGCATCCCCAGTATCCCGCAAATACCAATAGCGGCGATGTTAAAGGTGTCGGTGGTTTTGAAGAGTGACCGTTCAATGATTAACCCATTCTCGTCCATCTTCCGGTAGGTGGAGTTTAAAACAAGAATGACTCCGATCAGAATAAAGCCGACCACCAAAACATAGATTGCTTCAAGCGCAAGGTTGCGCATGGGAACTACAAAAAATGCAGCTACGATCCCAACAAGCGAGGCAATGGTGATGATGGTCCATCCAAGTTTGATTGATTTTCGCCGGGCAGGTTCATTGCCAAATTGATTCTCAATGTTGTGCGATTTGTCGAGCAGGCTCAATCCCACCATGACAACGGTCAGAATCATGAAGACATAACCAATTCTCAGGATAAACGGGAGTTCAGGATTGATTACCTTTAGAAGAATTCCCAATGGAATGGTGAGCAGGGCAACCCAAACAGCGGCAGTTGCCTTGGATTGCCGCCAAAATAATCCGCAAAAGAAGATCAGGAATTCACCGGGATAGATGTACCCGGTATATTCCTGAATGTACTGATATGCCTGGTCCAGTGTTCTAAGTTGAGGTGCAACGAAAGTGGCAATGATCAGTGCAACCAGGGCTACAATTCGCCCTACCACTACAAGATTTTTATCCGCTGTATCTTTCCGCAAATGGGCTTTGTATATATCCATTGTAAACACGGTTGAAACACTGTTCACGATAGAACTAAGGGCTGAAACGGCTGCTGCCGCAATGGCAGAGAAGGCAAGTCCCTTGATGCCGACCGGTACAATGTTGCTGAGGAGCCATGGATATGCCTCGTCTGATTTGGCCAGGTCAGCGCCCAGTGCAAAGGCAGCGATCCCGGGTAAAACAACCAATACCGGGATCAAAAGTTTTAAGTATCCGGCAAAAACCACCCCATATTGCGCCTCCTTCAGACTTTTTCCTGCCAGACCCCTTTGAATGATGAACTGGTTGAAACCCCAGAAGGAGATGTTGGTCAGCCACATGGAGCCTAGTACGACCCCCAGGCCAGGAAGATCCAGAAATGCATCTTTTTTCCCACCACTTCCGTCTGGAACAAAGACCGTTCCCTCCTTGATGATCATGTGGAATTTGGCAGGGGCTTTGTCCAGCAACTCCATAAAACCGGAGAAAAATCCATGGTCAACTCCCAATGCACTGACTGCCAGAAAGGTCGTTACCAATCCGCCGAATATGAGCACGACGACATTGATCACATCGGTCCAGGCAATGGCTTTCATACCCCCCCACAGGGAGTAGACTGCCGAGAAGAAGGAGAACCCAATGATGCCATAGATCATCGGTACACCGATAATCCGCTCCATGGCAAGCGCACCAAGATAAAGAACCGCTGTCATGTTGACAAAAATGTAGACCAATACCCAGAAAACGGCCATGATGGTACTGACCCGCTTGTCGTACCGGGAGGCCAGGAACTGTGGCATGGTATAAATTCCCTTGTTGATGAAAACCGGGAGAAAGTATTTGGCAACGAAAATCAGAACGATGGCGGCTATCCATTCATAGGCGGCTATGGCCAGTCCTACCGCATATCCTGAGCCCGACATGGCTATAAAGTGCTCGGCAGAAATATTGGCTGCCAGAAGGGCAGCACCGATGGTCCACCAGGGAAGGGACCTACCGGCCAAAAAATAATCTGAAGTGGTTTTCTGCACCCCTTTCTTCGAGCGTGAGACCCAAAGGCCGGTGAAGACGATGATGCTGGCGTACAAAAGAAAGACAATCCAGTCTATTAAAGCGAATTGATTCATTGTTCAGTAGTTTAGTTATGATCCGCGTGTGCGGTCCGGAATTTATCCCGGTTGTGGGATTCATCCACCTGTTTTTTCATCAGTTGTCAGAGACATTAACGAACTGCAGCAAATTCGGTTTCACCCAGCAATGAACTACAGTATATGTACATATATGAATAGCATTCCTTTTGCATATACTTATTTAGTTAATTCGATATATTACCGTTCAAACTTAGGTATGATTTTTATTTTTCGTTTTAGCAATTTTGACTTCATATAATGCTATTTTAGCATTATTAAAATATTAAATTTTCATTCTGCTAATACTGGTGGTATTATGAAGCCTTTCTACCAAAAACTTGAATCTTCACCCTCACAATCAGTCATCTTTTTTGATGAAGAGAAGCCCCATTTTACTGTTCCCTGGCATTTTCATCCGGAGATTGAGATCTTATTTGTGGTCAAAAGTTCCGGAACAAGTTATGTTGGGGATGGGATCCGGCACTTTACCGATGGGGAGATCAGCATCATTGGAGAAAATGTACCCCATTGGTGGAAAAGTGACAAAAAATACTTCGAAGCCAAGCCGATGATCGGAATGAAGGCTTTGATCATCCAGTTTAACAAGGAGATCTTTCAAAGCAATTTTATCAACCTGCCGGAGATGAGTGCGATAAAGGATCTTTTGGAGCGATCGCAGCGTGGGATTCAGTTTACTGGCAAAAGCAGAAAGTTGTTTGGCGAACAGATTGCAAAGATTTTCCAGTTGTCGGGTATCAACAGGATCACCGAATTGGTGCTTTTGCTGGACATGATGGCCAATACCAGGGAGTACAAATACCACGCCAGCATTGGCTATTCAATGTCTATCAATACCTTTGATTTCTATAGGTTTAACAAAATACACGAGCACATTATTCTCAACCTGACCAAACCGATTAAGCTCGAGGAGGTAGCCGATCTTGCCAATATTTGCCCGACCGCCTTCTGCCGTTATTTTAAGAAGCACACCGGGAAGACCTTTTCCACCTTTCTGAATGAAATCAGGATCGGACACGCCTGCCGACTGATGCTGACAGAGAATATCAGCATTTCCGGCGCAAGTCTGGAAAGCGGATTCAACAACTTGTCGCATTTCAATGATCAGTTCAAAAGAGTGATGAAACTGACTCCTTCCGCCTACTTATCTGCTTACAAAAACGGTGACCAGCCTGCGATAAACAGCAATATGTTCGAATTGCCGGTCAAGCAGGAGGAGTGGGATGATCCCTCATTTTGCCATGATCAAGCCAACGTTTTCTAGATTCTGTTGATGCCCTTGACGATTTGGATGGTCTCTGAACCGCCCTCCCAGCTGAGCTGTAGTTTCATTTCCAAATTTGAATTGACCTCTACGGAAGGCTTCTGCCTTACTGAATTTCTTGCGGCACATTTGAACGACAACATTCCATCCGGACCTATTGGATATCGGTCTATTCCATGTTCTGCTGTTAAGTTGACCCTCCAATCTATGCTCTTTTTCAGGTAATTGGTGTTGATTCCAAAAATAGATTCAAAAAGTACAGATACCGGGACAAGCCCGGTCCAGCCAATAAAATCGGGTCTGGCAAGCAATCCGGGATCTGTTGATTCGGGTGCATAATATTCCCAGAAGGTATTTGTTTTTTTGTAGACTTCCAAAACCTGACCATGGTGCCTGGATGCAAGATCAAATGCCAATTTGTGGAATCCGTTGCGCTGAAGCCCCTTGATGACCATGTAGTTGGTCGGAGCCCAGACACCCCCTTGCCAATATCTTCCATCGGGCTGGTATTTTTCGTGGTTGGCCGGCATCGAAGGAACAGGATGTGTCCTGTTGAAAGTTCTGGTGTCTGACAAATGCTTTACAAATGTGGCTAACTCCTCCTTGTTCAGCAAGTCACTCCACAAGGCCCAATAGGCTCCGATACTCATCAAGGTACCCTGGCTTCCATTGGCATATTTGTCGTAGAAGAAGGCAGTTTTTGGATCCCACAACTTTTCCTTGATCAATTTTTTGAGTGTCTTTGTTTCATCCTCTATCTCTTCAATCTCTTGCCACCGCTCTACATAGAAGCCGAATTCAACCAGTAATTTTCCGATGAAGAGTTGTTGCAGGCAGGTATCCAGCCAGGTCATGTGGCCATGCGAAAAGATGGGGTTGTAATTTTTCGAAACCCTTGGCTGATTGTCCATCCCTGTTCCCCATCCACTCGACCAGTAGGAGCCATCCTGCCAGGTCCGGTTCAGTTTGAGCCATTGGTAGTAGGCAACCAAAACCGGAAAAATTTTGTGCACCCTTTCCCACTCGCCGAAATGTTGGAAATACTCCATCTCACTCCAGGGGATCAGATTGGGGCCCGTACTTGTTGGATCGTACCGGTGGAAGCAATCTTCTCCGGTATTTCCCCATATTTCGCGGCAGATAAATCCATCGGGATGCTGTTTGGCATAAAAATTATCCAGCGTTCGCTGAAACGGGTAGGCGCGCGAGCCATACCTGGCAAACATGGTGATAAAATTGGAATCCCACATGAAAATATTGCCATTGTAGGCTGTATCGATGTAGGAGGTAATAAAACCAGACTCCTTTGCAGGATTCTTGATGTTTTTAAAGGCAATCTCCCAGGTTTTCCAATACATGTCGATGGCAGCTTCATTTCCTTTCCAAAAGGGAACCGGCAATATTTCCCGCGCATTTTCAAATCCGGGGGATGCAGTTATGTTGGGCTTTTGGTTTCTGAAGTCATTTTCGGTCACAAATACATTCTTTACATAGGTATTTTTGTAGGGGAGTTTGCCGGTAGTGGTCGCAGTAGTCTGAACCGGATCATCTGCCATCGTTTTTACCGCTGGAAATGCTGCGGCGCCCGCAAGAAGTGCAGTTTTTCTGAAAAAATTTCGTCTTGTAGTCATCTGAATTATTGTTGATTGGTCTTCAAAAAGTTTGCCAGTTCGGGGATGTGGTCTGTGTTGATAAAGTCCACTTTCAATTTCATCAGGATCTTCCAGGAGGCTTCAGTATCTGGAGCGTTCCAGAATCTGATTCTTTTACCTATACCATGTACCGAATCGATGATATGTCTTAAACGAAGTTCTTCCTTTTCCGGTATGGATTCCATTCCCCTCCATTTGGTGAAATTGGCAAGATTTTCACTGTACAGGCCTACCCTGACGAGTTGAGATGCATCATATTTTTGGGAGATATTGCCGTCAAAGAAGACAAAACCTGGATAATCCTTAAATTTTGAAGGATTTGGCCGATTCCCGGTTATTACGATACGAACTGCATTCTTGTTGATGGATGGATCAAATAATTCAGGGTATTTTTTCAATTTCTCAGTCAGTAGGGTGAGTGTTGGTTCGACCGCTGTTTTCAAATCAATCAGCAACTGAAAAGTGTCAGGAGAGTCACCCCAGGCTTTCCCTTTATTCTGTTTGTAAAGCACTGAAATAGGTTTCAGGTAGAGCATTTCCAATGTTCTCTCTGCACTTATTTCACTTTTGTTGTGCGCGACATACAGCTCACCATCTACGGCCCAGATATCGGCTTCGATGGAACCGAAATGGGCATTGTAAGCAAGATAAAAAGGTTGCTTTTGCTCGTAGTCGTTGTGGGAGTGGGCATTCAGGGAGGTGTATTGGGCATTGGTAGCCAGGGTGGTACAAATCAGTACCAGGATGGATAGTAATTTCTTTTGCATGCTGTGAGTAGTTAGTTGGATGTAATGATTGAGCCAAAATTACACCAACAAACTTACATTTTTTTGCCAATTTTTGTAACCCGGCAATAGTTGTTAAATTCGTGACCCAAATCAATTGTCATGAAGAAATTCCTTTTTTCACTTGCCACTGCTCTTTTCCTTGCATTTACTCCATCCTCCCTCCCTGCCTGCACCAATTTTATCGTTACCAAAGGTGCCAGTAAGGACGGTTCTGTTTTCATTACTTATGCTGCGGATTCTCACACCCGTTATGGTGCCATTGCCTTCTATCCGGCAGCGAACCACTTACCAGGAAGTCGCTGCGAGGTATATCACTACGAAAATGGAAAATTGTTGGGTACTATCCCGGAGGTTCCGCATACTTATTCTGTGGTCCAGTTTATGAATGAACACCAGGTTGCCATTGGAGAGACCACTTTTGGCGGATTGGATTCCCTGGCCGCCCAACCGGGAGCAATTCTGGATTATGGATCGCTGATGCGGATCGGGCTGCAGCGCTCAAAGACTGCCCGTGAAATGATAAAAGTGATGACAGAATTGGTCGCGGAATATGGTTATGCCACAGGGGGGGAGTCGTTTTCCATCTCCGATGCCCATGAAGCCTGGATCATGGAGCTGATCGGCAAGGGGAAATATGAAAAAGGGGCCGTATGGGTGGCCAGACTCGTTCCCGACGGCTATGTAAGTGGTCACGCCAACCAGGCCCGGATTACCACCTTCCCTTACCAAAAAGTCAACAACTGGAATGATCCCGGACAAACAGTTTACCATTCACCAGATGTCATCTCTTTTGCCAAAAAGCAGGGCTTTTACAAGGGAAGTGATGCAGCTTTTAGTTTTTCGGATGTATACAACCCTTTGAAATTCAGGGGTGCCCGTTTTTGCGATGCAAGGGTATGGTCCTTTTTCAGGAATATTTCCCGGGTGATCAGGGAGAATCAGTCTTATACAAACTATGCACTGGGGAAATTTTCCCACCAGGACAGCATGATGGACAACGCGCCAAATCCCAATGGATATGTCTCCAACAGGCTTCCCTTGTGGGTAAAACCAGATTCTGCCATCTCCCTGCAAATGGTGATGGCCAGGATGCGCGACCATTACGAGGAGACTCCCCTGGATATGCGGAACGATCCGGGTGCGGGTCCCTTCAAACTGCCTTACCGCTGGCGACCCATGGAGTTTGAGGTGGACAGTTTGACCTACCTGAATGAGCGGGCAGTAGCCACCCAGCAGACCGGTTACAGCTTTGTAGCACAGTCAAGAAGTAGTTTACCGGCTGTCATTGGAGGTATATTCTGGTTTGGCGTCGACGATGCGGATGGTTGTGTCTATGCCCCCATGTACAGCGCGATAAGGAGGGTACCCGAAAGTTACCTCCTGGGCAACGGATCGATGATTTCGTGGTCGGAGACATCTGCCTATTGGAGTTTCAGCCAGGTCAACAATTGGGCATATTCCCGCTACAACATGATTCATCCTGAAATAGAGCAGAAACAGCGGGAGATTGAAAACAGGTATGCTGCAGAGGTAAAGGAGATTGATAAAAAGGCCATTGAGCTATATGGAGGTGAGAGGACAGAATCGGTTGATTTGCTCACCAACTACTCGGTTTCAACCGGAAACAAACTGGTGAAGGAGTGGCAGGATTTCTACCGTTACCTCTTCATGAAATACCACGATGGAAACCTGAAAATAACCGAAGGTGATCGTTTGAAGGAGAATGGAAATGGGAAGAATGTGCCGCAAAAACCGCTTCATCCGGGATACGGCAAGGAGTGGGAAAGAATCATGATCCAGGGCACCGGAGACCGGTTGGTCGTTCCAAAGGAAAAATAGGGGTTTTGTTGTCAAGCTGGAATTGCAATTCAGTAACTACTATAATATTTATAAAAATGGGTTCAAAAAATTCCTTTCATGCTCCATTGAACGGGTTTAAATTTTCTTTCGTCTATTTGATTCTATCCGTTCTTTCGCTCTCCAATGTGTTTTGCCAGACCAAACTCCTGAATGAGCGGTTGGGTTACAAGGCAACAGACAAGTTGTTGATCGTCAATTGTGACGATGCCGGGATGTGCAATGCTGCCAACCTTGCAGCCATTGAAGGTCAGGAAAAGGGGCAGATCACCTCCGCGACGATCATGATTCCTTGCCCTTGGTCAAGTGCCATAGCCGATTACGCCAGGAACCATCCTGAGAAGGATTTTGGTGTCCACCTGACCCACACGGCCGAATGGCGCTTTTATCGCTGGGGACCTATTGCCCCCAAAGAACAGGTCAAAGGGTTGTGCGACCCGGATGGCTTTTTGTGGCGCAGTGTGGAGGAGGTATATGCCCACTCCAATCCGGAAGAGGCGCTGATTGAGGGCCGTGCCCAAATTAAGCGGGCGCTCTCCTGGGGTGTTCCCATCACCCATATTGACTCGCACATGGGAACGATGCAGTATGCTCCCGACTTTGTAAAATCCTATGTTCATCTGGCACTGGAGTTTAATCTACCCCTGCGGATGCCCTCCCAATCCACCATGGAAAAGTTCAAACAGCCCAGTTTAAGGGAGGAACTTGCGAAACAGGGAGTGGTCTTTACCGACTATTTTGTCTATGAGGAGATGTCCAACTACAAGGAGGTAAAGCCATTCTGGAGCTCCGTCATCAAAAATCTGAAACCAGGGGTAACAGAGATCTTCATCCATGCATCCAAATTGAGTGAAGAGCTGAAAGCCATCACGGGTACTGCCGAAAAGCGGGCCCAGGAGGCTGCCTGTTTTACCAACGACCCGGACATCCTGAAATTGTTGAAAGAGCAGGAGGTGATTCTGATTGGTTACAAGCCGCTGCTGGAACTGCAGCGGAGGCAGCGGAAATGATAGCGTGAGTAATCACTATCAAAAATAATTCACGGTATTGTTTCGGATAAAACAATCTACCCTGTTTTTTTCCAACTCTTTGCTGTACTTTTTGGTTTCAGATAGAGACTTGAAGGGACCGAATCGTACCTTGTAATATCCATCTTCTTCCGCGATAAGAGCAGGGAAAGCAAACTCCCCTGACATTTTCTGGTAGAATTTTGTGGCATTGATCTTGTCTTTGAAGGCTCCCACCTGAATATGAAAACCGGTCATTACATGCGGCTGATCGACCAAAGGAGTAGAACCGATCTCTTCATAGTATATTTTCATCAATTCCCTTGTCATAATGCCTGATTGAACGACCTGCCTTATGCAGTTGTTGAGTTCCACCTGGGTTTCAAATGGACCAAATCTAACTTTGTACAGTTGGTCCCTGAAAACTATCTCAACAGCATATGCAACAAGGGTTGCAATATTCTTTTTCATGCGGGTCGCATTTTTTGGAATTGCAAATGCACCGACCTGCACAAAATAGTGCTTTTGAAGATATTTGTCACTCCTTGCAATGTTCTTCTCTGCTGGGGACTGTACTTCAGGTGCGTCTATAACCGATTGCTCCATAGTCGGTTGTGTGACTGGTACCACCACTTTTGCAGGAAGGATTGGATCCACTTGAATGACCTGTTCTTTTGCCGGAGCACTCGCGAGGGTACTTACTTGGTTGTTTGCTGTGGCCAATGATCCCTGTAGATTTATCTCCTTGATTTGATCTGCGGATATAATCCCATTCGCAAGTATTTCTGTTCTGCACAAATCTGCCGTTCGGCTATCGGAGAACGCTCCAAATCTTACCTTGTACCATCCATTTTCGTGCGCCACCTCAATGGGGTAGTTAATCGTTTTGCCCAGTATTTCAGACAATCTCCTGGCATTGTTGATTCCCTTGAAAGCTCCAACCTGCAGGAAGGTTTGCCCCATCTGCCTGCCCTTGTTCTGATCTTCAATGATTCGTTGTGGCTGAATAATTGGATTGGAAATAATTTGTTTGGGTGGAATGTTTTGCTTGTCAGAAGCCTGGTTTAGCGATATGTCTGGTTTGGGAATAACCTGTTGTTGCACCGGAATGGTTGGATTGGAAACAACCTGTTTGGGTGGAATATTTTGATTGGCACTAGTCTGGTTAAGCGAAATGTCAGGTTTGGGAATAACCTGTTGTTGCACCGGAATGGTTGGATTGGAAACAACCTGTTTGGGTGGAATATTTTGATTGGTATTAGCCTGGTTCATCGAAATGTCAGGTTTGGGAATAACCTGTTGTGGTACCGGAATGGCTGGATTGGATACAACCTGTTTGGGTGGAATGTTTTGACCAGTACTTGCCTGGCTTGGTTGTTCATTTTGATTAGAGACCGTTTTTTGTTGAACCGGAATACTTGGATTGGCTATAACTTGTTTTGGTGGAATATTTTGACTGGTAATTGCCTGACTTGGTTGTATTTTTTGACTAGAGACAGCCTGTTGTTGAACCTGATTGTTTGGATTGGGTATAACCTGTTTTTGCGGAATGTTTTGACTGGCAATTGCCTGGTTTGATTGTGCGTTTTGAGTGGAGAGAGCCTGTTGCTGAACCGGAATGGTCAAATCTGACTTAGGAATGTTCGAGTCATTGTCGAGTGTATCAACTACAGCGGACCTTGTACTTTTCAGTGTAAAATCAATTCCTTCTACGATATCTCCATCCTGGCTTTTGAGAATGGTGATGGATTGTTTTTCAGGGGTAGCCTGTAGATGCAATTTCCTGAGTTGGACAGAATCTACACTCACATCATAGACCCCGGGGGCCAAACCAAGGTAGCTGTAATATCCATCCGGTTCACTTAGGGTTTTACCCGTCAACTGTGATTTTGAGTTGAAAATATTGATGGTAATTCGGCCTAGACCTTCCTGCTCCTCTCCATTTTCCTTGTATACTATGCCAGAAACCTCTCCAACTACGGCAACAGGAATGTTCACCAATTTGAAAGAGTTGGGATCGACAACGATCTTCAATACTTTGTTCCGGATTTTCCAAGCAACATTGTCAAAGCTGTTGGCATCCAGTTCGACCAGGTAACTGGTGTAAGGCTCAAGATCTGTAACCCTTACCGTTGTATCTTTTTCATTGTAGGTAGAAGTCCCTCCATTGATCCGGATATCCAGTCCATCAGCCCTGGGTTCCCCATTGTCTCTTCTGTTGTTGCAGTTTAAATCGAGGAATGGAGCAAAAACGATTCCACCCCTTCCAACATTAACCTTACTGTTGGCTGCCATGTAATTTGTTTTCGGATCGAAGATCAAACTACCCCTGGCCATCTCCATGATGGTTGTCTGCTCGTTGGTTTGTCTGGCAGTAAAACCTGTCTGAGCAAAGGGCAGATCATACCTAAAAGCAAATTGGGCACTCTGGACATTGCTTTTAAAGTTATTTTCATAGGAAAGGGAGACAAATCCGTTACGGAAAAGGTATTTTTCCAGTCCTGCTTTGACGGAGATTAGTTCCTTGTTGCTAAACTCGTATTGTGCTTGCGGCAAAAACATAATGCCCTTTGGCAAACGGAATGACATCGAGAGGTTGCTGTAGATGTATGGTTTAACAGAATTGGTAAACATGGCATAATTCGACAGATTGGTACTAACGCCATAGATAGCACCTGAAATAAGCCATTCTGCAGTCGAATACCCTGTGCCGGGTAAGACAATTTGTCCATAGGTTAACCTATTGAACATTGAAATATTTCTAGCCTTTAATGGCAGGGTAAGGGTTACTTTTCTTTCTTCCAAATAATTGTAATTGACAGCTTTTTGCCCCGGTTGATACTTGATATAGTTGAGTTCTAATTGTGAATTTTTCGGCAACTGAATAGTAAACATTCCCCTTCCCCTAACTCCATAGGTGTAGTCAGCAGAGAGCAATATATTGGAGAAAAGCCTTGTAGCAAGTGAAAGAAATGGCATTATTGGTCCACTAACTACGGATGATAGAAATTCAATGCCGGAGCCTATGGTAATGGCCCTGGAGAGTCCGTAATGAACTTCACCCCTTGAAAAGACAGATTGTTCGCCATCTTCTACCAACCCTGCATTCAGTGTATATTCCACCTCTCCCGGTGGTAAGAAGTTAAAGGGTACATTGATCTGTTGTTCCTTGAATCTTTCTTCACCCCAGGGGCCATAGAATTTGAGCTTGACACTTGAATTACCATACACCAGGGGTACCTGAAAATTGAAAAAACCTGAGGCATCAGATTTTTTGTAATCTACCAGTACATTGTTGACATATAGTTCGACCATCCAACCCGGATTGGTGTAGTCACTCAGGGGATAAGTGCCGAAGGATCTGCGG
>CAZVTL010000068.1:15151-15907 GCA_964630075.1 uncultured Tangfeifania sp. | reverse complement strand
AGATGGTATTCCCTTCAATTTTTGAGGCAATACTTACCAGGAGGTCGATGTCTTTCTGCCGTCCGTGCCCGTTTTCAATCCGGTGCAAAACATGCTCCATCCAGCCGGTTCCCTCCCGGCAGGGCGAGCACTGACCGCAGGACTCGTGGTGGTAAAAACGGGCCAGGTTCCAGGTATTCCGCACAATACAAGCATCTTCATCATAAACAATGAAACCTCCCGAACCCAGCATGGTACCGCTGACAAACCCACCCTCTGCCAGCGATTCGTAGGTCATCAGCCGTTCGGCACCAGCAGCAGTCTGCAATATCAAATTGGCCGGCAGAATGGGTACCGAGGAGCCGCCGGCAATGACAGCCTTGAGCTCCTTGCCATTTTTGATACCTCCGCAATATTTGGGATCGAAGAGGAATTCACGAACACTCAACCCCAATTCAATTTCGTATACCCCCGGATTGTTGATATTGCCGCAGGCAGATATCAACTTCGTACCGGTGCTTTTACCCATTCCATACCTGGCAAACTCGCTTCCGCCATGGTTGACAATGAAGCCAATGTTGGCCAGCGTCTCAACATTGTTCACCACGGTGGGGCATCCATACAGTCCAACAACAGCTGGGAAAGGTGGTTTGATGCGGGGATTTCCCCTTTTCCCCTCCAGCGATTCGATCAGTGCTGTCTCTTCACCACAGATATAGGCACCCGCACCAGAATGAACATGGAGGTCCAGGTTAAAGCTGCTCCCCAATATGTCCC
>CAZVTL010000068.1:10057-15141 GCA_964630075.1 uncultured Tangfeifania sp. | reverse complement strand
CATGATCGTAGGCCTCCCGGATTGCTTCATTCAAAATACCGATGATGTACTTGTACTCTCCCCTGACATAGATGTAACCTGTATTGGCTCCCAACGCATAGCAGGAGCAGATCATCCCCTCTATCAGCAAATGCGGGATCTTCTCCATCAGGTAGCGGTCCTTGAAGGTGCCGGGTTCGCTCTCATCCGCATTGCAGATCAGGTACCGGGGTTTGTTCGATTTCCGGTCGATAAAGCTCCATTTCATTCCTGCCGGGAAACCTGCACCACCTCGCCCCCTCAACCCTGACTCTTTTACCTCTTCTACTACTTCGTCCGGAGTCATATTTTTCAAGGCATGCTCTACCGACCGGTAGCCGCCCGTTGATCGAAATACCCCGAAGGTCCGAATGCCCGGAACATCCAAGTGTTTTAAAAGAATTTTTCTTTCCATAATGACTTTTCGGACTTTGCTTCTTTCGCTTTTTTGGCCAGTTCATCCAAAATCTGATCTATTTTCTCAATGGTGAGGTGTTCATAAAATTCAGTATTGATCTGCATCACCGGAGCCGAGCCACAAGCCCCAAGACATTCAACTGCCTTCAGGGTGAACAGGCCATCGGTTGTCGTTTCTCCCTCTTTGACAGACAGTTTCTTCTCAAGGTAAGCTTGAATTGCCTCTCCCCCGCAAATGGCACATGGTCCGGTGCGACAGATCTCAATCACATGTTTTCCCACCGGATCAAGGTAATACTGCGAATAAAAAGTAGCCACTTCATAGACCTCAATGGGCTGAATATTCAAAATTTTGGCCACATAGTCCATTACATCCACACTCAGATAGCCCTCAAATTCCTCCTGGGCAATGTGCAACAAAGGCAACAGGGCCGACTTCTCCTTGCCTTTCGGATACCGGGAGATTATTTGCTCCACCTTTTGAAGTGTAGCCTCTGAAAAGCAAATCTCCTTTCCCTTCTTTTCGTGCAGCGGATGGTTTATTCTCTTGTCTAACATTCTTACTTTATCCTTAATCCTTTATCCTTTTTTTATGGTACCGGTGGCCACACAGGGCTACCCCTGCATTGCCTTATGCATCCAACTCGCCTGCAATCACATTCATGCTGCTCATGGTAAGAATGGCATCCGACAGGAATGATCCCCTGACCATTTCAGGGAATGCCTGGTAGTAGACAAAGCAGGGACGCCGGAAGTGAAGCCGGTAGGGTGTCCTTCCGCCGTCACTGACCAGGTAGAAGCCAAGTTCGCCATTGCCGCCTTCCACAGAATGGTAAACCTCTCCTACCGGTACATTCACCTCACCCATGACAATTTTAAAGTGCCAGATCAGTGACTCCATTTTACTGTAAACATCCTCCTTGTCAGGCAGGTAAAACTCCGGCACATCCATGTGAAAGTTTCCTTCAGGCAAATTCTCCAATGCATTTTTCACCAGCTTGATACTCTGCCAGATCTCCTCCTGCCGCACACAAAACCGATCATAGGTATCACCCTGGGTCCCTATCGGGATGGTAAAATCAAAATCGTTGTAGGAACTGTAAGGTTTCATGACGCGTACATCGTAATCTACACCGGCAGCACGCAGACAAGGACCCGTAAAGCCATAATTCAGTGCCCTTTCTGCAGATATTCCCCCAACATTGATGGTCCGGTCCATGAAGATCCTGTTCCGAAGCAGAAGGCTCTCGAATTGACGGATCACTTTGGGGAGATGGTCGATGAAATCCCTTATTTTTTGAATGACAGAAGGGGTGAAATCACGTTCGAACCCGCCGATTCTTCCCAGGTTGGTGGTAAGACGTGCGCCGCAGATCTCTTCATAAATCTCATAGATTTTCTCCCTTTCCTGAAAAACATAGACAAATCCGGTCAGGGCTCCACTGTCAACACCAATGACGCTGTTGCAAATCAAGTGGTCAGAAATTCTTGCGAGCTCCATGATGATGATCCGCATGTAATCGATCCGTTTGTTGGTTTCGACACCAATCAATTTTTCAACGGTCGTTTGCCAGCCAATGTTGTTGATGGGAGAAGAACAGTAGTTCATCCGGTCGGTCAGGGTGGTTATCTGGTAAAAAGCCCTTCTCTCTGCCAGCTTTTCAAAGGCCCGGTGAATGTAACCAATGGTCTGTTCGGTATCAACGATGGTCTCACCGTTCATGGTCAGAATGTTCTGGAAAATACCATGCGTGGCAGGGTGCGTCGGACCCAAGTTCAACGTACTGAAGTTTTTGTCGTAGTCTTCAGGTCTGACTAATATATGTTCTCTTTCGTGTTGCTCCATAATAGACTATCTGCCAAAAAAACGATCATCCTTGTCTCCCCTTGTTTGATCCTCCAGTGGATACTCCTTGCGAAGCGGGAAATAATCGAGGTATTCTACATTCAATATCCGAATCAGATTCGGGTGGTTGACGAATTGTATCCCAAAAAAATCATAGGTTTCACGCTCCATCCAGTTAGCCGCCGCAAAGAGGCCTGTAAGTGAGGCAATTTCCGGTTCTGCTACGGAGGTAAAAGTCTTTACACGGATCCGGGTATTGGTTTTAAAATTGTGCAGATGGTAGACAACTCCCAGCGCCAATTCCTGGTCGGGATAGTGTATCCCGCACAGATCCGTCAGAAACTGGTAACCCATCTCCTCCTTCAAAAACTCAACAACTTCAACAATTGCATCCTTTTTGACAAGAATGGTGTAAATATCTGAAGAATCGTCTGAGGTGACCACATCCGGCTTAAATTTCCCAAGCAGACTACTTTGTAACGAAGGTTGATCCATGTGCTATTTTATTCCATATTTTTCGAGAAGCTCACGGTATTCAGGCGAGTATCTTCTTCTAAGCGATTCATTTCCTACCAATTCCTGGATCTTCATGAATCCATCCAGGATCTGTTCCGGGCGCGGCGGACAACCGGGCACATAAACATCTACAGGTACCACACGGTCGATCCCCTGAAGTACACTGTATGTATCAAAAATGCCACCGCTGGAGGCACAGGCACCGACGGCCAATACCCACCGCGGTTCTGCCATCTGTTCATAAACCTGGTTCACAATGGGCCCCATCTTTTTGGCGATGGTGCCCATCACCATTAACAGATCCGCCTGTCGTGGCGAAAAGCTCAAACGTTCTGAGCCAAATCTGGCAAGATCATAATTGGCACCCATGGTTGCCATGAATTCAATTCCACAGCAGGAAGTGGCAAAGGGCAAAGGCCAAATTGAATTTTTGCGGGCCAATCCAACCACTTTGTCAAGTGAGGTTGCAAAAAAGCCGGGAGCTGCATATCCTTCCGGCGGTTCTACCAGGTTATATTGAGACATTTCAAATCGTTAAAAGTTTGTTATTCGTCATTGTTCCATTCCAGTGCTCCCTTTTCATAAATGTAATAAAACCCAAAAAGAAGCAGGGCGACAAAGAGCAGCATGGCAAAAAATTCGCGCCACTCCATCTCTAGAAAGTTGATGGCCCAGGGATAGAAAAAGATGATCTCCACATCAAAAAGAACAAACAGGATGGCCACCAAAAAATATTTTACGGAAAACGGGAATCGGGCATTACCTTGAACTTCAATGCCACACTCAAAATTTTCATCCTTCCTGAGCGACCGGATTCTCTTTCTTTTGCTAGAAATAAAATGGGTAGCAAACATCGTCAGGGCCACAAATCCGAAGGCTACCAGCGACTGGACCAGAATCGGAACATAATCTGCAGGTATATAAATCTTATCTGTCATGCAATTGTAGTTGTAAGTGCAATATAGCACAATCTTCCCAACCAACGAAGGATTAAATTAAGCTAAACCGTTCTAAAATCTAATATTTCTTACGAAATGCAGTTGAAATGGTTCTACTATTGGGCAGATAATCTCTTCAATTGCTGCTTTGGATATTCTTCATTGGGCTTGAGTGAAATGGCCTTTTGAAAATAGAAGCGCGCAATGGCCACATTCTTTTGTATGACCGCTTCATCCGCCTTTTTGATGGCATCAAAATACTGCGCCTCGGTTCCATTCACATCCGTACTGGCAATCAGCTTATTCACCAGTAAGAGCTGACTTTTCGGATAGCTCTCCCACGGAAGTATACCATTGGCTCTTTCGTAGTAAAACTTGGAGGAACTGTATTTCTTTGCCTCGAGATCTGCATCTGCATTTTTAACAAGGGCAGCATATTCCTGCATCCTTTCTGCTGTTATATTGCCATCAATCATTTTCTTGCAATTATCAATCCTATCCATGGCATACTTGTCGGATGTCTTGAATTTCAGCGCCTCCTGATAGTAGAAAATGGCAACAGTCCACAATGATTTGGCAAAATTCGCGTCACCAGCCTCAATATTCTTCAGGTAACTTCCTTCTCCCTGTAGCTTGCGCTGCTCTTCTGCCTGTTTTTGGGCAAGCAGTCTTTCTGCAGCTTGTTTCTCCAACAATGCATCAATCTCCACAATCTTTTCGCTGGGGTATTTTTCATGGTCCGAAATTCGAATGGCATCGTTGTAAAGGGTCTTCGCTTCGGTAAGAGAATTGGCAGCAAAGCGTTGATCTGCCCTCAGAATGGTCTCCTTGTATCTTTTCTGCTTCTCCAGCAGCAACCGCTGTTCCGTCTCTACTCTTTGTTTTTCAGCATTATACTGTGCCAGCAACTTCTCTGCATCCCTCAACTTTGAAGCAGCAACCGGATCAGCTACCTTGATCCTTAGTGCATCCTTGAAATTAACGATTGCTTCCGGATATTTTTTGTCGGTGACATTGCCATCCCCTTCTGTAAGAAATCGATTGTATTCCGACTCCAGCTTTTCCCGCTCGGCAATTTGCCTGGCCAGTAACAGCTCTGCATTGGCAAGTTTTGAGGTAGCTGTGGGATCTCCCACCTTAATTTCAAGTGCACGTTTGAAATTAGCGATGGCATCTGGGTACTTCTGCTTGAAGACATTGCCCTCTCCTGCCGCCATAAGGTGCATGTATTCCGTTTCCTGTTTTGCTTTTTCGGAATTCAATTTGGCAAGCAGCTGTTCAGTTTCACTTAACTTACCCAAAGCAACAACATTTCCACACTGAGCGACGCGACCGTCGAGACGGACCAG
>CAZVTL010000068.1:0-10047 GCA_964630075.1 uncultured Tangfeifania sp. | reverse complement strand
GAATTCCTTCAGGATACTTTTGATTGGACACCTCCCTGTCTCCTGCCGCCAGGAGGCGCTCAAATTCCTCTTCCAGCTTTGCTTTGTCTGCATTCACTTTAGCAAGCAATTGTTCAGCACTGGCCAGTTTGGCCGAAGCAGTTTTCTCACCTGCCTTGATAGCAAGCGCACTTTTATAATTCCCAATGTCTTCCACATATTTTTTGGCTGCCACCTCTGCATCGCCTGCCGTCAGCAACCTGTTGAAATCAGCCTCCTGTTTTGCCTTATCCGCATTCACCCTGGCTAGCAACTGCTCTGCCTCATTCAATTTTCGCATGGCAACAGCATCTCCGGGCTTGATGGTCAGCGCATTCTTGAAATTACCGATCGCTTCAGGGTATTTTTGATTGAAAACCTCTTTGTCCCCTTCCGCCAACAGCCGCTCAAACTCTGCCTCCTGCCTGGCCTTGTCGGCATTCAAAGCTGCCAGCAATTGCTCTGCATTGGTCAGTTTGGCAGTGGCAGTTTTATCACCTGCCTTTAATGCAAGGGCACTTTTGAAATTGCCGATGGCTTCCACATATTTTTTGGCTGTTACATCTGCATCTCCTGCAATCAGCAACCTGGTGAATTCGGCCTCCAGTCTTGCCTTATCAGCGTTTACTTTGGCAAGCATCTGTTCGGCATCATTCAGTTTACCGACAGCCACCGAATTTCCTGGTTTAATTTTGAGGGCATCCTTGAAATTGGTGATCGCTTCAGGGTATTTTTTATTGAAAACTTCCTTGTCACCTTCTGCCAGCAGACGTTCAAATTCGGCCTCCTGTTTCGCCTTGTCTGCGTTCAGACTGGCCAGCAGTTGTTCTGCATTGGCCAGCTTGGCAGTGGCTGTCTTTTCACCCACTTTTATGGCAAGGGCACCCTTGAAATTACCGATGGCTTCCACATATCGTTTGGCTGAAACTTCTGCGTCGCCTGCGGCCAACAACCTGCTGAACTCCACCTCAAGCCTTTCCTTGTCGGCCATTGCTTTGGCCAAAAGTTGCTCTGCCCGTTTTATTTTATCGGTAGCTACACTATTTCCGGGTTTAATGGTCAGGGCATTTTTAAATAGCTGGATTCCTTCTGCATATTTTTGGTTGATCACCTCTTTGTCACCCTCAGCCAGCAGACGTTCGAATTCTGTCTCCAACTTGGCCTTGTCGGCATTCAATTTTGCCAACAATTGTTCAGCATTGGCCAATTTTGAGGTGGCAGTTTGATCCCCTGGTCTGATTCCCAGCGCTCCTTTGAAACTAACGATTGCCTCTGCATATTTTTGAGCTGCAACATTTTCATCTCCTGCTACCAGAAGAAGGTTGAATTCTGCTTCCAGTCTTGCCTTGTCTGCATTCATCCTGGCCAAAAGCTGCTCGGCATTGGCGAGTTTCTGGGCCGCTGTTTTATCTTCCAACTTTATTTCCAACGCACTTTTGAAGTTGGATATGGCATCAGCATACTTTTGAACTGAAACTGCAGAATCACCTGATTTCAGCAATCGGTTAAAATATGCCTCCAATTTTGCTTTGGCACTCGTTGCCTGGGCCAATAACTTTTCAGCATTGGCCAATTTGGTGGTAGCTTCGACATTTCCTGGTTTCAACTTAAGTGCTCCATTGAAATTCCCAATGGCATCCTCGTACTTCAACTGAGCAACATTTCCATCCCCTGCCAGGATCAGACTGTTGAAACGGGTCTCCATCTGGGCTTTGTCGGCATTGAACTTGGCCAGCAACTGCTCTGCATAGGAGAGCCTTCCCAACGCAGTTGGATTTTCGGGTTTAATCTTCAAGGCCATCTTAACAAAGTCGATGGCCTCCGCATACAGCTGTTCATTGATTTTCTCATTTCCCTTTGTCAACAAACGCTCAAATTCCGCATCCAGTTTTGCCTTCTCTGCATTTTCGGCATCCAGCAGTCGCTGGGCATTGGCCATCTTGTCCGTGGCCAGCTTGTTTCCGGGTCGAATGGCCAAAGCGGCTTTGTAATTGTAGATTGCATTGGAGAATTTGAGGTTGTCCAAATTATCATCGCCACTTTTGAGCAATTTCAAAAATTCAGCCTCCAGCAAAGCCTCCTTGTCGAGGTTTTTAAGGTCTGCCGTTAGTTCCTTTAATTTGGGCCTTACAAACTGATCATTCTTGCGAAGCGCCAAAGCCTCTTCGTAGGCTTTGATAGCCTCGCGAATCATGTTTTTCTTCTCAAATTCAGCCGCTTCCGACAACAACTTGTTGAATATTTCATCTTCCTGCGCTTTCAGAGCCTGGTCGATCTCGTTTCTTATCTCCTTGTCGCTGATGTAAATCTTTGCATCAAAATTGTCCAGTTTACCGGTTGGGGAGTAACAAAGCTTGCCTACATTCTTTCCCTCAAAACTCAGGGTAACTTTGGGTATCTTCCTGTAAAGTAATACCACCATCAAAAATGGCGGAAAGATGCTGTCCTTGGCCCAAACTTGTGAGGGAACTGCCGTGGAGACTTCGATCGTTTTGGTGTAGTGTCCCTCCTTGACAACCTCCATGGTGTATTCCATGAAATAGCTCATGTATAGATCAAATTTCCCACCCAAAGCAACCGTCACGCTCTCCTCCACCTTTTTTGTGGTCAGGTTTTTAAGGGTGACAACTGCACCTGTAGCATCACCCTTTTCAACCCTTATTGTACCCTGAACATGAAAAGTCCCCTCTTTTTTTTGTGCAAAAGAGCCAAGACTGATCAAAAGCACTAAAATAATCAGTGTACAACCATATCTATTTTTGAGAATCATATCAGGCAACGAATTACAATATGTTATTCCTATCCTACAAAACTAAGAATTTGATTCTATTTTTTGTAATTATTTCTTTTTTTGAGGAGAAACGGTGATGCAAAAATTAGGTGCAGATGGAGAAAAAATTAGATCAACGGCCAGGTTACGGCTGAACCTCTTTTGAAACAGGCAATTTTGAATGGAATATTCCATAACTGAAATAAAGCAACAATCCGATGGCCAGCCAGATTCCAAAACGGCTCCAATTGGTAATTCCCAGTTCACTCATGAGGTAGAAATTTGTGAGCAATCCCAATACCGGGATAAATGACCAGGCCTTTATGACGGCCAATGTGGCAATGATGAGGGTGGTCATGCCAAACAACAGGTAAGGGACGGAATGAATGGAAAAGTCATTCAGATACTTACCAAAATCCGGTAATCCAATACCCGAAAAATGCAGGAGAAGTAGCAACATCACCAGTATGGCTGGAATAAAATACCTGCTGTTAAGGTAAGGTACAATGAAGCCATTCCTGTTGTTAGCCTTACTGCCTTTGGGATTCAATACCAGAATTCCACCCGACACGAGGATAAAGGCAAAAAGGGTACCGATGCTTGTAAGGTCGGTCACCTCCGTTAAATTCATGAAGAGGGAGGGCAATGCTACAATAATGCCGGTGATGATGGTCGAGAACCAGGGGGTCCGGTACTTAGGATGAATTTTGGAGAAAATGGGAGGCAGCAATCCGTCGCGGCTCATGCTCATCCAGATCCGGGGCTGACCCAGCTGAAAGACCAGCAAGACGCTTGCCATGGCTATTACGGCGCTAACAGCGATGAATCCGGACAATTTGGTCAGGTGCAACTTGTTGAAAACAAAAGCAAGCGGATCGGCAACCCCAAGTTGATCAAACGGCACCATTCCTGTTAATACCAGACTAACCAACACATAGAGAACCGTTGAGATCAAAAGGGCATAAAACATCGATTTGGGCAGATCTTTTTTTGGATTCTTGCACTCTTCGGCAGTTGTAGAGATGGCGTCAAAGCCGATGTAGGCAAAAAAGACACCTGATATTCCCTTTAATACGCCAGGCAATCCATTGGGGGCAAAAGGTGTCCAATTGGCCGGATCAACATAAAATGCCCCGGCAGCAATGACCAGGATAAGAACTCCTATCTTGAGGAGTACCATCGCATTATTGGCTCTTTTCGACTCCCGGATTCCAATGTAGCAGACCCAGGTAATGACAACCACGATCAAGAATGCAGGAATATCAGCAATGATCCTGAAATTAAACAGTTGTGGCGCAGTGGTCCATGCCTGGAAGGCGTCCTGCAAGGCAGGAGATAAATTTACTATGGATGATCCATTTCGAATCTGGGCAGCTGCCTCAGTATAACCCCTGAAAGCAGTGAGATAATCCGTAGTCAAAAATGAATAAATATGCAAACCAATGCCATCCATCAAACCGGTAAAATAACCCGACCAGGAGATGGCTACCGCGATATTCCCGATGGCATATTCCATGATCAGGGTCCAACCGATAATCCAGGCCACCAGTTCTCCAAAACTGGCATAGGCATAGGTATAAGCGCTGCCACTGATCGGAATGGAGGAGGCGAACTCGGCATAGCACATGGCCGAAAGTCCGCAGGCGATTGCAGTGAATACAAAAAGCAGCGAAACTGCCGGTCCACCGGTTGCAGCGGCATTCCCAATGGTGCTGAAAATACCGGCACCAACAATGGCAGCAACACCCATCGCGGTCAGGTCTACCACACCAAGTGTGCGCTTCATGCCGTTGCCATGGATGGAATGATCTGTAGAATCTTCCAGAATCAGGGAAATGGATTTCTTTTTGAACAGGTTACCAGTGCGCATGAAGAGTGCCTAAAGTGACTAGAGTGAACTAAAGTGACTAAAGATGTAAAGAAAGCAATTATTTATACTATTTGGATTCGATTAATTTGCCACTTAGCCGCAACAATTCGGTTTCTGATTTTTTGGCCTGAAACTGGGCTGTCAGCAGGCTGTTTTCCGACTCCAACTCAGATAGCTGGATCTCACGAAGCTCGTAATCACTCATTTCGCCAATCCGGTATTTCTCAAACGACACCTTGGTGGTGTGCCTTGCAACTTCGAGGTTGGCTGATTCCAGGGTAACCAATTTCAAATTGTTCCTGTATTCGTTGTAGTATTGCCAGAGCAATCCCTCCATATTTTTCAGTACTTGCCCATAGGCCAGCTGGGTAGTTTCTGCCTCGATACGGGCATTCCCTGATACGCGTCTCTTGTTGAAACCATCGAAAACAGGGACCGAAAGATTCAATCCAAAGACCGGACCATTGGTCGTATTTCTCGCTGTCGAACCAAAATTGTAATTCGCCCTCGAGAAGTTGTAATCTGTGAAGAAATCCAGTTGGGGATATTGTGGAGCATGGGTCAGCCGGTAATCAATCAAGGCCAGGTCAACCGATTGTTTCGCCAAACTGATCTGACTGTTGGCCCTGGTCAGGTTCTCCTTCAACAGATTGTATTCCAGAATTTGATCAAAATGTATGGGGGTAGAGACCTGAATGTCTGCAGTGGTCTCCAGCACCAGCAGCGTGTTGAGCCTGGTTTTTGCATTGACAAGAGCCGCCTTTTGACGAAGAAAGGAGGCACTG
Organism: uncultured Tangfeifania sp.; assembly: GCA_964630075.1. Lineage (GTDB taxonomy): Bacteria > Bacteroidota > Bacteroidia > Bacteroidales > Prolixibacteraceae > CAINVV01. Next base: position 4,604 of record CAZVTL010000068.1, on the reverse strand, counting down.
TCTGCATTCAAATCGGTAGATGATTTCATGAATGCCAGCTCAGAAGAGGTGCCAATGTCCAGTTTCTTGCGGGTCAGTTCATAGCGGCTTTTTGAAAAATCTATTGCATGCTGCAACACCTGGATACTGTTGTTCAATTGAACGATGGCATAATAGGCTGTGATAATCTCCGAAACTGTATTCTCCACCGTTGCACGTTCGGCAGTTTGCTGCAACGCCGCCAGCGAACCCAGCCTCTCCTTCCTGATAAACATACCCAATCCGTTGAAAAGCGTCCAGTCGAGCGATGCTCCCATGGTCATGGTCTTTGTCCGAAGGTCACTGCTCTCATTTTCTTTGCCGGATTGATCCTCTGTTTTGGTGGAATTGATCGTCTGTCTTAGACCACTGTTCAGATTGATACTTGGCAGAAAACCGGCATTGCCGGCAGTATTGTTGTTGCTGGCAATTTTGGTATCATTGATGGCCATCAAAATGGAGAAATTATTTTTCAAACCGGTCGCGATGGCCTCCTCCAGGCTCATGGTAACAGGTTGACCTTTTGCCAGGAAACCAAAACAAATCAGAAAGAGTATTGGTAAATGGTATTTTTTCATCAGTTAAATAAATTGTTTTTTTTCTGCTTCACCATAATTAATCTTCAATATCAGCCTGAAGGTCTTCTGCCTCGTCAACAAAACTAATTTTTCCTGAAATCAGGGTATAAAGTGCCGGAACGATGTAGAGGGTTAAAATTAAAGAGAACATCAAACCACCAATGATGGCAATCCCCATAGGAATGCGGCTTTTGGCAGCTGCCCCCAGTGCAAGCGCTATGGGCAAAGCCCCTAGCATGGTTGCAAGACTGGTCATCAAAATAGGACGAAGACGCAAGGTTGCGGCCTCCAATACTGCCTCCCTAAGGTTCATCCCTGCTGCTTTCTTCTGGTTGGCAAATTCTACAATCAAAATCCCGTTTTTGGTAACAATACCTATCAGGATGATGATGCCAATTTCGCTGAAGACGTTCAGGGTCTGGTCAAAAGCGATCAGTGAGATCAATGCCCCGGCAATGGCCAACGGAACAGTAAGCATCACAATTAATGGGTCACGGTAACTTTCGAATTGTGCCGCCAGTACAAGGAAGATCAGTATCAATGCAAAAATAAAAGCATACACCAAACTGCTGGCGCTCTCGTCAAAGTCCCTTGAAGAACCTGCCAGGGATGTAGAGAACCTCTCAGGTAAAACCTCTTTGGCAATATTTCTCATCTCTGCAATCCCCTCACCCAGGGTAACATCTGCTGCTGGCTGTGCTGAAACAGTGGCAGAAACATACCGGTTAAAACGATAAATATTGGGAGGATTGCTCTGGTTGGATATTTTAAGGACATTCTCCAACTGAATCAGTTTTCCGGAAGAGTTTCTAATGTAAATGGAGGAGAGATCCAATGGATTGTCCCTATTGGAACGGGATGCCTCGCCAATAACCTGGTATTGCCGGTCGCCCATGATAAAGAAACCGTAGCGTTGCTGGCTAAAATAAAGGGAAAGATTCTCAGCAACATCCCTGATGGTGACCCCCAGCGTCTTGGCCCGATCCCTGTCAATATCGATCCTTAGTTCAGGTTTGTTAAATTTCAGATCCACGTCGACCACCTGAAAAGCCTTGTTCTCCATTGCTTTGTCCAGGAATTTGGGCAATGTCTCCTTGAGGCTGGCAAAGTCGGGAGCAAGGATCACGAACTGAACAGGCAAGCCTGCTCCCCTCCTGGTGGTGGCAATAGTTTGTTCCTGAGTGGCATAACCCCTGGCAAAATTGTTCTTGCGTAACAAGCCGTTCAACCAGTCAGCTATCTCCTGTTGTGTCCGTTTCCGCTGGTTGGGTTCTATCAGCGCAATCCGTCCAAATCCACTGTTGGTACCGCCCATCCCGGTCATTACCATCAATGCTTTTTTCTCTGGAATTGTATCGAGCATTTCCGCCAATTTTTCCATGTAGTTGTCCATCGATTCATAGGCAGTTCCCTCAGGAGCCGTTACGGTGATCCTGATCCTACTTTTGTCTTCCATCGGCGCCAATTCGGTTGGGATCACCCTGATTATTAAAATGATGATGACAAAAGAGGCTACCATAAGAGCCACAGAAACCCATCGGTACTTGATAAATTTACTCAATGAATGGTGATACATCATGGTCATTTTCTCAAAGAAATGTTCACTTCGCTTGTAAAACCCTGATTCAGAAGTACTCTTTTTGAGCATTCTGGCGCACATCATAGGGGTCAGCGTGAGGGAAACAAATGCAGAAATAATTACTGAACCGGCTACCGTTACCGCGAACTCTCTGAACAGTCGTCCTGAAATACCACTCAAAAACATGATTGGCAAAAAGACAGCTGCCAGCGTGACGGTGGTGGAGATAATGGCGAAGATGATCTCTTCCGATCCCTTGTGACCTGCCACCATCGGCTTCTCCCCCTGTTCAATTTTTTTGTATATATTTTCCAGCACCACGATGGCATCGTCTACCACCAATCCTGTTGCCAAAACAATGCCAAGCAATGTCAAAAGGTTGATGGTAAACCCGGCAAAATACATGATGGCGAAGGTTCCAATGAGGGATATCGGAATAGCCAGAACAGGAATCAAAGTTGTGCGCCAGTGTCTCAAAAAGACAAAGATAACCAGCACCACCAGGGCGAAAGAGAAGAATATGGTCTCTTCTACTTCTTTAATCCCCTTGCGGATATTTACCGTAACATCATTGATTACATTCAGTTTCAAATCCTGAGGAATCTCTTGCTTCAGCCTTTCTACTCTCCTGTAAAACTCATCAGCTATCTCAATATGGTTAGACCCTGGTTGCGGTTGAATGGCCATGCCAATCATGTGCACACCACCATCTCCCCTGAAACTACTTTTCAATGACTCAGCCGAAAGGACTGCCCTACCGATGTCTTTCAACCGGATAAGCATACCATTTTGCTCCTTGATCAACAAGTTGTTGAATTCATCTTCTGTGGTAAGTCGACCCAGTGTGCGAATCGTCAACTCCCTTTCATACCCCTCGATCCTTCCTGAAGGTAATTCAACATTTTCCCGTTGAAGTGCAGTTCGAATATCTGTGGGAGAGATTTGAAAGGCTGATAGTCTGGACGGATCCAACTCCAGCCGCATAGCATATCTTTTCTCCCCATAAATCCTGATATCGCTGACACCAGGAATTGTTTGCAATCTTTCCTTAAAAACATTGATACCGTAATCCGTCAGTTCCAGCAAACTTCTTTTGTCACTCTGAATGGACAGGATGAGGATGGCATCGGTATCAGCGTCGGTTTTAACCACTATCGGTGGTTCACAATCAGGAGGCAAACGGCTCACAACGCGGGAGACCCTGTCCCGAACGTCATTCGTTGCAGCCTCCATGTCGGCATCGATGTTAAACTCAACAGTAATCCTGCTGCTGCCGTCACTGCTTGAGGAGGATAAGGTCCTGATTCCTGCAATTCCGTTGATGGATTCTTCTATCGGTTGGGTAATCTGGGTGGCCATTACATCTGCGTTGGCACCGGTATAGGAGGTTGAAACGGTCACAATGGGAGGATCGACACTGGGAAACTCACGTAATCCAAGCATTTTGAAACCCACAAAACCAAAAAGTAACAGCACTATGGAGAGAACTGATGCCAGTACCGGTCTTTTGATGCATACGGAAGCAATATTCATATCGTTCTTCAGTATTAGGTTACTGGTTTTGAATTTTCACTTTGACAGGCATTCCCTCCTTGATCTGCAGGAGTCCGCTCGTAACCAACGTATCATTGGGGGTCAAACCCTCCGTAACCTCCACCTCCCTGGCAGTCCTGTAACCTGTTTTGATCTCTACCCCTTTGGCCTTCCCTTTTCTGAGAATGTAAACCATCTCCCCCTCCATCAGTGGAACGGTGGATTTGGCAGGTATCATGATGCATTGCTTGTCGGGGAAAAGCTTGAGGTAAATTTTGGCAAATGCCCCCGGATAGAGAGCCCTGTCTGGATTGGCGCATCTTGCCCGTATTCTGATGGCGCGGGTTAAGGCATCAATTTTTGATTCCAGCGCATAAATCTGCGCAGTAAAGGTCTCAACCCTGCCATCGATCGTGAAGGTTATCTCCTGCCCTATTTCCAAATTTGAAATATATTTTTCAGGTACCGAGAAATCAATCTTAATGGGATCCACCTGTTGCAGGGAGGTTATGATCGTGGAACTTGAAACGAAGGCCCCTTCGCTCACCATTCTCAACCCAACGACCCCTGAAAAGGGCGCATGTAGCTCTGTTTTGGAGATCTGGGCCCTGATCAGGTCCTGGGAGGCCTTCAGGGTACTGAATTTATTCTCTGAAATATCGTACTCCTCCTTGCTGATACCTTTGAACTGGTAAAGCTCCCTTTTGCGGTCAAGCTCTTTTTGGGCAAGTTCCGACTGCAATACAACCGATCTGAGTTGTGCCTGCAAATCGCTGTCAAACATTTTCACCAGGGTGGTTCCCTTCTGGACTGTACTCCCCTCCTTAAAATTAATACCGGTGACCTTGGCAGATATTTCAGGCCTGATATCAATCTCTTCATTGGCCAGCAATGTA
>CAZVTL010000067.1:13821-15925 GCA_964630075.1 uncultured Tangfeifania sp. | reverse complement strand
GGTCAACATGGATGATCCCTACATCACCTACGACAACCGTTACATTGAAACACTCTGGTGGCTGCTGAAATCCTTCTACAACAAGAACCTGTTGTACAAGGGCTACACCATCCAGCCCTACTCCCCTGCCGCCGGTACCGGACTCAGTTCGCACGAGCTGAACCAGCCTGGCTGCTACAAGGATGTGAAAGACACCACCTGTATCGCCCAGTTCAAGGTGATCAGGAACGCTCAGTCCGAGGTATTGTTCGATCAGTTAGCTACCGATCTCTACATTTTGGCCTGGACGACCACTCCCTGGACACTGCCCTCCAACACTGCCCTGGCAGTAGGTCCAACCATCAAATATGTCAAGGTACAGACCTTCAATCCCTATACCGGCCAGCCGATAACGGTGGTGCTGGCCAAGAACCTTTTCCGCCACTACTTCCCCGAGAAGAACGAAGCGCTTGCACTCGACAGCTTTGCGGGAGAGGGTAAAAATATTCCTTACCTGTTGCTGGGAGAGTTTTCCGGCAGTCAGTTGGTTGGGGTCAACTACGAACAGCTTTTCCCCTGGGTGAAACCCATGGGCGATGCTTTCCGTGTCATCCCAGGTGATTTTGTTACCACGGAAGATGGTACCGGCATCGTGCACATTGCCCCCACTTTTGGTTCTGACGACGACAGGGTAGCCAAGCAGACCGGCATTGTACCGCTCCTATTGCTCGACAACGAAGGGAAACGCCAGCCGATGGTCGACCGCCAGGGCCGTTTTTTCCGGCTGGAAGATCTGGATGCTGAATTTGTTCATAGCAATGTCAACACGGAGAACTATTCAGCCTTTGCAGGCCGGTTTGTCAAGAACAGTTACGATGAGTCGCTCACCGAAAATGACGCGACCCTGGACATTGATCTTTCCGTCCAACTGAAAAAGGAGGGAAAAGCCTTCAGGGTAGAAAAATACGAACACAGCTATCCGCACTGCTGGAGAACCGACAAGCCGGTACTCTACTATCCGCTGGATTCGTGGTTTATCAAATCCACGGCTGTGAGGGAGCAGATGATCGACCTCAACAAAACCATCAACTGGAAGCCACAGTCGACCGGAACCGGGCGCTTTGGCAACTGGCTCGAAAACCTTGTCGACTGGAACCTCTCCCGCTCGAGGTATTGGGGAACTCCCCTGCCGATCTGGCGTACCGAAGACGGAACGGAAGAGTTGTGCATTGGTTCCGTTGAGGAGTTGATTGCTGAAATCAATAAATCGGTTGCTGCCGGCTTTATGGCTGCCAACCCTTACCAGGATTTTGTAGTCGGCGACAACTCCAAAGAGAATTACGAGAAGATCGACCTTCACCGTCCTTTCGTGGATGACATTATATTAGTTTCCCCGAAAGGGGCAAAAATGGTGCGTGAGCTCGACCTGATCGACGTCTGGTTCGATTCGGGTGCCATGCCATTTGCGCAGGTCCACTATCCCTTCGAGCACAAGGAGGAGTTTGATGAACTCTTCCCTGCCGATTTCATCGCCGAAGGGGTCGACCAGACCCGTGGCTGGTTTTTTACCCTGCATGCCATCGCCACCATGGCCAAGGGCTCGGTGGCCTTCAAGAATATCATCTCCAACGGACTAGTCCTGGATGCTGCCGGCAACAAGATGTCGAAGCGGTTGGGCAATGCCGTGGATCCCTTTGCCACCATCGAAAAATATGGTTCCGATCCGGTGCGTTGGTACATGATCACCAACTCACAACCCTGGGACAACCTGAAATTTGACCTGGCAGGGGTGGACGAGGTGCGCCGGAAATTCTTCGGCACCCTTTACAACACCTACAGTTTCTTCTCGTTGTATGCCAACGTAGACGGTTTTACCTACCGGGAAGCTGATCTCCCGAATGTGGAACGTCCTGAACTGGACCGCTGGATTCTTTCGTTGCTGAACACCTTGGTCAAAGAGGTGACTGAGGCCTACGAAACCTACGAGCCCACCAGGGCAGGCAGGGCTATCTCCGAGTTTGTATCGGAGAATCTCTCCAACTGGTACGTACGGTTGAGCCGCAAAAGGTTCTGGGGCGGAGAATACGACGCAGACAAGATCTCGGCTTACCAGACACTCTATACC
>CAZVTL010000067.1:3077-13811 GCA_964630075.1 uncultured Tangfeifania sp. | reverse complement strand
CCCTGGTAACAGTGGCCAAACTTGCTGCCCCAATCGCTCCATTTTACAGCGATCAGCTCTTCCGCGATCTGAACAAAATCGCCCGCCGCGAACAGGATCTCTCGGTGCATCTGACCAAATTTCCTGTAGCCAACGAAGGTGCAGTCAACAAAGCCCTGGAAGAGCGGATGGAACTGGCCCAGAAAGCCTCCTCCATGGTACTTGGCCTTCGCCGGAAGGAGAAGCTCAAAGTGCGTCAACCGTTAGCCCGAATGATCGTTCCCGTGCTCAACGAGCGATTCCGTGCACAGTTTGAGGCAATCGAGAGCATTGTTTTGACAGAGGTAAATGTCAAGCAAGTGGAGTACCTGACCGATTCGGCAGGCATCATCAAAAAGAAGATCAAACCCAACTTTAAAACGCTGGGGCCAAAATACAGCAAGCTGATGAAGCAGATTGCCGCGATGGTTGCGGCGATGGACCAGACGCAGATTGCCTCTTTTGAAAGGGAAGGATTCTTCGACGCCACCATCGAAGGGGAAGTCGTAAGGCTGGTGTCGGAAGATGTGGAGATCCTGACCGAGGACATACCAGGATGGCTGGTGGCCAGCGAAGGCAGCCTCACGGTAGCCCTTGACATTCATGTCTCACCGGAGCTGAGACTGGAAGGGATTGCACGTGAGCTAATCAACAGGATTCAGAATCTGCGCAAGGAGAGTGGTTTTGATGTAACCGACAAAATTGAACTTTCGGTGGGACGCCACCCGGAGCTGGCCGAAGCGCTGGAGAAATTTGGAGATTACATTTGTGCCCAGACCCTGGCAACAAAACTTAGCCTGGTTGAGTTGGATGGAATGGCCAAGGAACAATTGATTGAAATAGAACCTGGCTTGGATACTGTATTGATTGTCAGAAAAATATAACAGACTAACAGCTGCTGTTCATAAATATTTGCAGTGGCATGTGAAAGCAGACGCGAATTAAATTATATTTACAAAAAGCTCAAGATTATGGCAGAGAAAACAAGATATTCGGACGATGAACTCCAGGAGTTCAAGTCTTTGATTCTGGGCAAACTGGACAAGGCACGTCAGGATTACGAACTATATAAAAACGCTATCACGCAAGGCGACGGAAACGACACGCAGGATACCTCCCCCACTTTCAAAGTGCTGGAGGAGGGTGCAGCCACCCTATCCAAGGAGGAGGCGGGCAAGCTGGCGCAACGTCAGCAGAAGTTTATCCAACACCTCGAAGCGGCACTGATCAGGATTGAGAACAAGACTTACGGCATTTGTCGCGAAACGGGTGCCTTGATCTCCAAGGAGCGGCTGCGCGCTGTGCCTCATGCTACCTTGTCGATAGACGCTAAAAATTCCCAGCGTTAATTAACCTTTTTACAGGGCAATAGTGTCGTCCGGGCAGTTCTATCATGACCGGACGACGTTTCTTTGCCCTTTTTAATTGTCCAATGAGCAACAGACAAAAATCCATCCTCCTCGTCTTTTTGGTATTGCTGGCCGATCAGGTTTTGAAAATCTGGATCAAAACCAACCTTGTACCGGGTGAGGAGATCGTTGTCTTCAAAAATTGGTTCATCCTCCATTTTGTTGAGAACAACGGGATGGCCTTTGGGATGGAATTTGGGGATGGTATCGGCAAATATCTGCTGAGCCTGTTCCGGTTGGCGGCCATTGGGGCACTGGTATGGTACCTGGGAAAGCTGCTGACAAAAGAGGTGCCATTCGGCCTGATTGCCTGCTTTTCTTTGATCCTGGCCGGAGCCATCGGCAACATGATCGATGGCGCCTTTTATGGAATAATCTTCAACCATCCCGCAGGTGAAGTTGCCACAATATTTCCAACCGGGGGTGGTTACTCCTCCTTCCTTCTTGGAAGGGTGGTGGATATGTTCTATTTTCCGATGATTGAGACCCATTATCCCAGTTGGTTCCCATTCTGGGGTGGCCAGGAGTTTGTCTTCTTCCGCCACATTTTCAACATAGCCGATTCTGCTGTTACCTGCGGGGTGTTTGCCATCTTTATTTTTTACCGGCATCATTTCGGGGAGGAGCAAAAGTCAGATCCGGTAGAAGAACCCCTGGGTGAAGATTAATAAATTATCCGCTTGGAGACCGTCGTGTTATTTTAGTGCTGTATTCATGCCACCAAGACACTAAGACACGAAGGTATCACAAAGCAATTCATATCGACTCCAATACCCTTGGTGTAATCTTCGTGTCTTGGTGTCTTGGTGGCAGAAAAGAAATATCGGAATAGGCTCAAATATATAATATCTAATTTTAGTCAAGCTTTATATGAGCAACAAAACAAAAGCCCTGCTGATCATCCTGCTGATACTCCTGGCAGACCAGGTGTTGAAGATCTACATCAAGACCCATTTCATGCTGGGCGAAGAGATCGTCGTCTTTAAAAACTGGTTCATCATCCATTTTATCGAGAATAATGGGATGGCTTTCGGGTTTGAGTTTGGCAAGGATATCGGCAAATATTTCCTCACGATCTTCCGGATTGCCGCCATTGGGGCGCTGGGCTGGTACTTGTTGAAGCTGATCAAAAAAGAGGTTCCTTTCGGGTTGGTGGTCTGCTTTTCAATGATCATTGCCGGTGCAGCAGGAAACCTGATCGACAGCGCTTTTTACGGGTTGATTTTTAACGATAGTCACTTTGCGGTCGCATCTCTATTCCCCGAAGGAGGAGGCTATAGCTCTTTCCTGTTGGGCAAAGTGGTCGACATGTTTTATTTCCCGCTGATCGAGGGCCATTTCCCCTCGTGGTTCCCTTTCTGGACCGGACAGGAGTTCATCTTTTTCCGGCCCGTTTTCAACATCGCAGATGCCTCCATCTCGGCAGGAATTGTCTCCATCTTTATCTTCTACCGCCAGCATTTTGATGAGAAGAAGGAGGAGGAAGTTGTACCGGAAGAGATTGCAACGACAGAAGAATCCAAAGCAACAAATGCATCTGAAGAGGTTGGTGAAGAGCACCAGACCGACTCGATGCAATAATACCTTCTGGTTTCTGGCTGTCCTTGGATAAGATTTCAAAACGAGGCCACGAAGACACGAAGACACAAAGGTTTCACAAAGGTTATAGGATGAAACTTTTGGCACTATCATTTTTTCAGTGACATCTGATTAAAACGAGGCCACGAAGACACGAAGACACAAAGGTTTCACCAAGGCTATAGGATGAAACGTTTGATGCCATCTTTTATGCGGGGTACATTGAAATTTATCAGTTAGCCTAGTCTTTTCCCTGTCAATTTCAAGTGGCTGAGAATTTGAGCTTCCCATACCGGATTCACTGTCTCCAATGCTTTCAACTCACAAATGACCAAATCATTGATCATTACATCCAGTCTTAATCCTTCATTAAAGCTAAGTTCCTGAAAAACAATTGGTACATCTAATTGCCGATAAACCAAAAAACCTTCATTAACCATTAGGTGACAAAAACAAACTTCGTAGACCTTCTCCAAAAGTCCTGGTCCTAGTTCCTTATGCACCTTGTAGGCAGCATCGACTACACCCCTTCCTATTAGCTCTTCCTCAGCTGAAATAGACTCAAAACTTCTCCTTTGCTCCATTTTTACATTATTACTTCGTGAAACCTTCGTGTCTTGGTGCCTTTGTGGCAAGAATACAATGCCGATTAATTGCACAAATTGCCATTACTTATAAAGTTACCCCCTTTCCACCTCAATAACGAATGATAACGCTCTTTTCTCAAAAATCCATTAATTTTGGCTAAACACATACGCCATGCAATCCGTCAACCCCTTTACATCCGAAGCCATCCAAACCTACCGGGAATGCACCCATAGAGAAGTAAACCATATCCTGCAACAGGTTGACCAGGCTTACCACGCCTGGAAGGCCACAAGCTTTGATCACCGTGCGCGATTGATGAAAAACCTTCAGGCAAAACTGATTGAAAACCGTGAGAACCTGGCCCTGCTAATGGTTTCAGAGATGGGTAAAGTTCAACGCGAAGCATTGGGCGAAATTGACAAATGTGCCCTCGCCTGTGGCTATTATGCCGAAAACAGTGAGGCTTTCCTTCGCAACGAGCTGGTTCCTACAGAAGCGTCTGAATCCTACATCTCCTACCAGCCCATCGGAACCATCCTGGCCGTCATGCCCTGGAACTTCCCTTTCTGGCAGGTATTCCGATTTCTGGCCCCTGCCCTGATGGCCGGAAACACAGGGGTTCTGAAACATGCCTCCAATGTGTCGGGTTGTGCACTTGCCATCGAACAGCTGGTGAAAGAGGCCGGATTCCCGGAAAATGTATTCAGAACTTTGCTGATTGGATCAGCTGAAGTTAAGTCTGTAATTGAAAATCCATTGATCAAGGCGGTAACCCTAACGGGAAGCACCCCTGCCGGGAAAGCTGTAGCCGCCGCTGCCGGTGCTTCACTCAAGAAGTCGGTGCTCGAGCTGGGGGGCAGTGATCCCTACCTGATTCTGGAAGATGCCGATCTGCTCCAAGCTGCAAAACTCTGCGTGACCAGCCGCTTGCTCAATGCCGGACAGAGCTGCATCGGGGCCAAGCGTTTCATTGTTGCGGACTCAGCCTATGATGATTTCAAATCCGAATTTGTCAGGCTGATGGCTGCTGCTACCTACGGGGATCCACTCGATCCAAAAATCTCCATCGGTCCGCTGGCACGCACTGATTTGCGGGATGAGTTGCACCAGCAGGTCGAAACCAGCCGCAAAATGGGGGCTACAGTGCTTTTGGGTGGCTATATCCCGGTAGGGAAAGCGGCGTTTTATCCCCCGACTGTGCTTGAAAATGTTTCACCCGGCATGCCTGCCTACCACGAGGAGTTGTTTGGTCCGGTGGCGGTGTTGTACCGCTTCAGCACCCTCGAAGAGGCGGTCCGGATTGCCAACGATACAGTATTTGGGTTGGGTGCAGGTATCTTTACCACCGACCTTGCCAAAGGCAAAGAGCTGGCCGAAAAAGGGCTCGAAGCGGGGTGCGTCTTCGTCAACGACTTCGTTAAATCTGATCCGCGGCTACCGTTTGGTGGGATCAAGGAGAGTGGATATGGGCGGGAGTTGTCCTATGTGGGGATCAGGGAGTTTGTGAACACCAAGACGGTGGTGGTAAAGTGATGTTTCGATGATAGGATGACCTTCCAAGGTTTAGGAGATGTCAGATTCGACAATTGGTCAATTCGGCCATTCGACAATGAATGGGGAAATGGTTAGGGAGTGTTCAATATTTCAGTTGTAAAGATTAGTCTATTGCATCACTTTTCTCTCCTATTCAGGCTCCCAACATACCGGCAAATCTCCCCTTCATCGGTAATTCCTTCCAATACAATCTGGTAATTATTGGCCGGATCGGCCGTGTGAAATTTGACCTTCAGGATGCCGGTACTGTCTGTCCTGAGTTCAGGATTCCAGTAGATGGTGGTTCTGAGATCCGGCACCGGACTCCTGCGGATGGAATCGACCTCGTATTTTGGGGTATAAAACTGGCTCGGTAGCTGGTACCCCAATGGCAAGATTTTTGCAAGACTTAAGGGTATCCTCTCCTGTCGATTGAATCCGACTCCGCTTCGCAGGGTGATGGCAATAGCTCCATTTGCTCCCCTGGATCCGAATATTGAGGCACTGGCGCCCTTGAAGAGTTCAATCCGCTCTATATCAAAAGTGCTCAGGTAAGAAATTTCTTCAAATCTGTCGGTCATGAAATTGTCTACAATAAAAAGTGGAGGACCACCGCCCCGTATTGAAACCTCTCCTGCCATCACCTGGACACCCGGTAACATGTTAAGAGCTGTCTGGAGACTTATTCCGGTGAATTTTTCCAACTCTGCACGGGAAACCAGGTCATCCCCAAATCCGGCGAAAAATTGATTGCCAGGATTCGTTTCAATCTTCTTTGCCTCCACCGAAATTTCACCAAGGGTTACATGCCAATCTCCTTCGTACGAAAACTGCTCCCTGGTCTGCTGGAGGTAGCTGGCCGGGATCGCCGACCTATTGGGTGCCGGAAATGGAAGGTTACCCCTGTATTTTACAAAAATCTCTTCCTCCGGGATCACCTCCACATCAAGGATTGTCTTTTTCTTGAATGCTTTCAGGATGATCGAAGTACTGTCGGGAATATCCATTCCATCAAAAAGATAGCGTCCAAGGGTGTCAGTCTGGACAATTCTCGTCTGATTTTGGTAGGAAGAGAGCATCACCACATCACAATTTCTGATTGGCTTTCCGGTTACGCTTGACACGCTTCCCGACAATGCCTGTCCCATTTCAAGGTAATATTGCTGTCTCGGATGGTTACCTTTTACTATTTCAGAAGTATTGAATCTTCGCCAGCCCTGGGTCAGCATCAGCAAATCCATCCTGGCACGCTCCCTTGCCGGATCGCCTGAGAAGTACAACGCAGGTTGTTCAATGTACCCTTTGATATCGGAGGAGAGCAGCAAATAGCTCAGGATATTATCTGCCACTGTATCCTGGATGACCACCCGGCTGTCGGTGATACTGACCGCAAAATTGCCGGCCGGCGATTTCCCGGTAACGGAATGCAGGTTCAATTGTAGTTCAACAGGTTCGCGGCGTCCATAGGAGGCTTGGTTGGATTGCATTGCCACAGTAGGTACATTGAGCGACCAGTCAAACAGCAACCTTTCGCAGAAGGTGTTCCCAACAGAATCTACAACGGAGAAGGTATTGATGCCTGCAGGAAGTGCCGATTCAGGTATTTTCCCATTCAAGCGACTCAGGGGAGAAAGCACATAAACCTTTCCCCTGGCATGAACGAGAAGGTAGAGTGCATGGTTGGGCCGTTCGGTTTGGTTGATTACTTCGTAAAGGATATTCCCGCCGTAGCAACCCAGGTGCAAGGCCACCCCTTCGGCCTGTTGTTGTGGCAGGTCAAAACGTCGCTCCTGTCCCGAGGCGGTTCTGACCAGTGCGTAATAGCCGGTACCTGCCTGTGGCTGCATGACCAGGCTTCCCATGCCGTTCCCGTTGCTTTCGAAGGCAAAGAGCTCCTCTTGTTGATCTGTAAACAGCCTCCCGCTCACCTCGACCGACAAACCATCTGAAGCAATGGCCTTGAAGGCAATATTTTGAAGTTGGCCGGTGAGCAGGATACCGCTCTCGGGGAAAAACTGGAGATCGAAATCAGTGGGTTGTGCCGCAGGATTTCGCCGCTTACGATTCTTCTCCGAATTGGGCTGGGCAGTGTTTCCGGGGCTATCCACATTACTAATTCCCACATATACAGGCTTGTGGAAGAAGAAATCTGACGGAGTATTCTGCATCCAATAGGTGAAACCCCGGAGGGTATAATAACCCTCCTTCAGCTCTGCCTTCAGGGGTATACTGCCGTTAAACCCCAGTGAATCACTGCGGATTTTTACCCTGCATACAAGGGAATCAGTCTGACTGAGCAGCTCAACGTAGATAAATTTGCTGAGGGCATTGGGTTGGTGGGTGGTGGCATTGACCAAAAAGCCTTTGAACCAGACAGTTTCTCCTGCTACATAATAGGGTTTGTCTGTTTGAAGGTAGATTTTCTCCAGGGGTGCACCGATCCAAATTTTGCCAAACCGACGGATGATCAAATCATAATAATCCGAATTTTTGTTGACCGGAACAAAAGATGCCATAAAAGCGACTACAAACACCCCAAAAAGAAGATGCCTGACAAAATTCCTCCACCTATTTTGTGTAAATAATCTCATGTTTGATACATTGGAGGTTATGTACTTCCAAAGATATCAATTTTTGAATCTCAATACTTGATAATCTTCCTCGATTCTGTTTTCCCACTTTTACCGACCACCTGAATGAGGTAATTGCCTTTGGACAGATCGCCCAGGTAGAGTTCTCGTGCCGCCGATTCGGTGCCTGTAAGGTTGAGCTCTTTCATCTTGCTACCACTCATCGAGTAGACAATGATCCGCGAAAGCGGTGAAACGGAGGAGATTTTAAGGATATCGCTAACGGGGTTGGGCCAAACGGCAAAGCCTGCATCTGGTTTGGGGATGGTCTCCACCTCGGTAACGATGGGCGGTTTGGCGAAATTCTGCGTCGAATAGAGCCTGAATTCACCCGGGGCAAGCACCACACTCTGACTGGTGCCGGTTACCTGGTAGCTGGTTTCGCTGAAATATTCATACCAGGTGCCGGTCTTTGTAAACTGGAGGGTGACGGCATTGGAAATCACTCCAAAATTTCCGACCACCACGACATTCTCATTGCCCTGGTTCAGTTTGAGCCATTTGCTCTCTCCGGTGAGGGAGTAACTGAAATCGGTAGTCCTGAAGATTGGGTAGGTTTTCTTGAGGTAGATGAGCTTGGTCATTACCCGGAATAGGTAGGTGCGGGATGGGTTGTCCACATAATCCCACCTGACCGGTTTTTCGCCCAATCTTCCACCCAAATCAATGGAATAGGCATAGCCCAGCTCCCCAAATTGCCAGATCATCTTGGGTCCGGGAATCGGTAGAAAGAGCGCAGCAGTGAGGGCAGCCCGCTTGTACGCCGTAGTGCTGTCCTTGATGCTGTAGCTTCCGGAGCTGTTTCCATAGGTTACGCATTTGTAGGCCATTCGCTCCTCATCGTGGCTCTCCATGTAACCTACGGCAGCCGCCTTGTTCCAGCTGCGGGCGGTGTAGGAGGCCCAGCTGAAATCGGATTTCCCATTTTCGTTGTAGCCCATCGCCGCTTCGCCGCAGTTGCCGCTGGAGTTGGCCCAAAGCAGAATCCCATTGCCGGATTCGACCAGCTCCTTCTCCTCGCTGTTGTCGGAGAGGTGTTCGAAGATGATGAGTGCCCCAGGTTTCCGTTTGCGCACCTCGCCCGCCATTCTTTCAAGGTTGTAAATGCGCTGGGCATCGTACTTGCTGCCCCAGGTGTCGGAACTTGACTTGATGTTGTTGGAAAAGCCTTTGGTAAAGTCGTACCTGAAACCATCCACCTTGAATTCGGTCATCCAGTAGGAGGCGATGCTATCGACCAGCTCGCGGGTGGCCTGGCTGTCGTGGTTGAAATCGTATCCCCATTGGGCATCGGGATTGGTGAAGTTGCTTTTTACGTTGTACCAGGGATTTTGCGTCGTTGGATTGGTTCCGTCGAAATAGAGTTGTACAAAGGGACTCTGGCCGTAAGAGTGGTTCAATACCAGGTCAATGACGACGGCAATCCCCCTTTGGTGGCATTGATCGACCAGCTTTTTCAGTTCCTCTGCCGGACCATAGTATTTGTCAGGGGCAAAATAGAAGGAGGGGTTGTATCCCCAACTGCTGTTGCCTTCGAATTCGTTGACGGGCATCAATTCCAGCACATTGACTTTCAAATCCTTCAGGTAATCGAGGTGTTTGGCTACTCCGCTGTAGGAGTGGCTGGCATCAAAATCGCGTACCAGCGCTTCATAAATGACACAGGTATCCGAAGCCGGCGGGGTAAATTGGGCCACCTGCCAGCTGTATTTGGTTTTGTTGGGCTGAAGTACCGAAACAATGCCTTCAGCCTTCCCGGTAGGGTAAGCGAGCAGGTTGGGATAAGTAGCTGATGTGATGTATTTGTCGTTCCAGGGATCGAGGATCTTGTCGGTGTAGGGGTCGGCGATTTTCAGGGTTCCATCGACCAGGTATTGAAAAGCATACTCCTTGCCGGGAGTGAGTTTGTCGACTTTTAACCAGAAGTAGTCGCCGTCCCGTTTCATCCTTGTGGCGGTGGAGGGGTGCCAGTCATTGAAATCCCCCAGTACGAAAACACTCTGCTTCAGCGGAGCCCAAAGTACCAGCAGGGCAGATTGTGTATCGGGATAACTAATCCCCTTTTTGGCGCCGGCGGGCAGGGGTTCCTTTACCTCTGCTCCCATGACATGGATGTAGACGGAGTCCCTGACAGTCTTTGCCGTAGTGATGGCCCTGGCCTTGATCCAGTAATCTCCGCCGGGCAGGTTGAAATTGTAGGTAAGTGTGGTTCCGGTCAGGAAGATAATTTTGGTATCGTTCAGGTAGAGCTCAAGGTCGGCTGCAGTGGATGCCGTAGCCAGGAAGGGAATGCTTGAATAGGGTTGGAATACCTGGTTTTTGGTAGGTTTTTGTATGACGAAATTGAGACCGGCCCCAAAAACATCGAGGAAGATATCTTTGCCACCGGTATCCTTCCCCTCCAGGAAATTGCCATTGACGGCAACCCCGCTTCTGAATACCATGGCCACTTTCTGAATCACCTCTCCGGCAGGCACGGCAAAATATTGCCGGATATCGGGTGTCAGGGAGAGCTGGTACTGGTTGGCGCCTGTCCGGATCATTTTCGCCTTGGGGATGTTGACTCCCCAGGCTGCCACAACGTATTTCCAGTCGCCTGTCGAGGTACTTTTATCTGTAATTACACCGATATGGGCATAGACATCCCCCGTGTAGTCTTTCAGTCCCGCTGTTCCCCTGGTGGCATCAAAAGTAATGGTTACCAATTGATTGTCGGTCGGCAGGGCAGGACTGGCGGTGATAACCTGGGAAACGCCTGTTTTGAAAAGGAGAAGCAGGAAGATCAAACACGTGAGGGTTCTCATGAGCAATGTTGTTGTAAGGTACGGATGCTGAAGTTAATCAAATAGAACCAAAGAAAGCTTCCAAAGTTGATAGTTGCGAACATTGGATTGCTTTTAACTAAAAAGTTTCCAAAGTTGATAGTTAAGTGCATTGGATTGCTTTTAACTAAAAACTTTGGAAACTTTGGTATGGAT
>CAZVTL010000067.1:0-2977 GCA_964630075.1 uncultured Tangfeifania sp. | reverse complement strand
AGTTAAGTGCATTGGATTGCTTTTAACTAAAAACTTTGGAAACTTTGGTATGGATGTAGAAACTAGTTCTTCGTCACGGTAGAGGTATACACTGCTTTGCTCACATCGAGCGTGATGGTGTAATTACCGGCTGCAGCGATTGGAATATTGGCACCACCTTGTGAGAGTGCTCCAAGTTCTCCACCCATGTTGATGGCCCAATCGTCGTTGGCTCTGAATTTGAAAGAACCGACGGTTAAATTCATGGTCACCTTGAGTACTTTTGCGGTAGCATCCCAGGTCATGTTGGTATCTGTACCCCAACCGCCCGGAGTGGCATCTCCAATTACACCCCAACGGTTCATGGCATAGGTGTAGAGGTTGGGATGGCTGAGGTCGAGGGTGATGTCATAATCGGCCTCCTCAGTTACTGGAATGTTGGCACCATCAGCTCTCAGGTTTCCATCTGCCTTGTCGCTGCCATAATTAAGACCCCAGTCGTGGTTGGCCCTAAATTTCATGCTGGCAGCCTTCAGGTGCATTACACCCTGCCAAACGCGTCTGGTTGGGCTATAAGCCATTGGTGTTTCATCACCCCAACTTAGTGGAGTGGCATCCCCAATGACACCCCAAACAGTTTTGACCGCGGTGAAAGTCATAGCAGTGGAGTTGGCATTGATCTTATAGTAACCAGCTGCAGAAGTAATGTTACCGCCATTGGCATCCAGTTTACCGGAACCACCGTCCCCATAATTGGGTCCGGCCCAGGAGGCTTGCGTGGCGAATTTCCATTCGTTGGCAGCATTGGCCATGTAGACATAACCTTCCAGCTTGTCGGGAGCAGCAATGGTACTGATAACCTGCGGTGATTTTTCGGGTGACCAGTCTGACAAAGTTGTACCGGGATAGCTTGCACCAACATAGTTGCCGGGGATGTTCCAGGTTTGGATGTCCGCCAATGTGGTAAAGGTAATATCTGCACCATAGGCGGTACCTACGCTGTTGGTCGCATAGGCCCTGACGTGGTAGGTGGTGAATTTTTGCAATCCGGTCAGCGTGCTGACAAATGCTCCCATTCCGTTACCCCCCTCGATTTTGGAACCTGTGATGGTTGGGTTGGCTGTCAGACCCCAGGCAAGACCTCTTGCAGATACAGTTCCTCCTCCGTCATAGGTTACTGCACCGCCGGATACTGCACCTGTTTTGGAGATGCCTGTAACTGCTGTTGTGGTCACCACTGGCAGATCGACCAATGTTGTAAAGGAGACCTCGGGACCATAGGCTGTTCCTGCGCTATTGGTTGCATAGGCACGTACATAGTATGTTTTGTTGCCTTTCAATCCGGTCAGGGCGCTTACGAAAGCACCTGTCCCTTTGGCATCAGCGGTTTTGGTATCCGCAACTGTTGGCATTTGGTTCAATCCATAACAGATACCACGTGCGGTCACTTCAGCACCACCACCCACTGTGACATTTCCGCCACCGGTGGCTGAATTTCCGGTGATGGCAGTAATGGCAGCAGTAGTCAGCGTTGGAACTACCGGCAATGTGGTAAAATTCAGTTCATCCCCATAGATGGTTCCACTTGCATTTGTGGCATAGGCACGTGCATAATACTTGGTAGCATAGGCAAGGCCTGTCAAAGTTACCTTGTAGGTTGCAGTTGCAGCTGCACCGGTATAGGCCACCTTGGTATTGGATACTGTTGGGGCAGGAGTCGTAGCGTAACAAACACCTTTTTCGGTAAATCCATCACCCTCTGCTACAACAAATCCTGTAACGGTTGCCGCGTTGGAGAGTATGTTCTGGGTCAAGGTGGATGCCAGGGTTGGGGTTAGCTTCACATCCGCAGTATCCTTGGTGCAGGCTGCAAAAAAGAGCGAGGCAGTGACAAGGATGGCTAATATTCTATGCAATGTTTTTCTTTTCATGAGAAATTATTTTTATCGGTTCAATTGGTTGGGGTAAATACCACCTTCATTGGGGTTGTTTCAAGCCACAGTTTAATATTGTACTTACCCGGAGCGATATCCTTGATGTCCTGACTGTCAGTCTTCCCATCATTTTGGTAGAGGTTGTTCAGGTCTGGTTTCGCAGGATTGTAAGCAACATTTACCTTGTCCCATGCATTGTGGGTACGGAATTTGATACCACCGGCCGTAACGGTTTTGGTTATGTTCCAGGTGCGGTCTGTAAAATTCCAAATCATCTTGGTATCATTGTCCCAACCTCCAACTGCATCTCCAATGATGCCAATGGTTACATCTGAAAGTGTCAAAACCATTTTCCCGGCGTTGATATCTGCGGTAAGAATATAAGCACCTGCGGGAAGCGCGATGGCAGGTCCGTTCTCAGTCAAAGCGCAGGATATTGCACCTGTTGCAAGTGTACCGCCATATTTTTTACCATCATCATTGTTGGTAAGCTGGAAGGTCGTTCCATCCGTATAAATCCAACCCGTATAGACCTTGTTATCGGCTGCAGAAACGATTCCCTGCAGCTTTCCGGCTACGGTAAATGCTAGGGTTGGCGGCCCGTAAGTAGTCACATCTGCACTCTTTGCGGGTGAACTGTAGACATAGGAGCCGGCACCATTGCTGAGTGAGAGCACAGACCTGATGCGGAAATCGAGTGCAGATACCTGGTCAGCCGGAAATTTCTTCAACAAAATTCCGTCAAGATCGGCAACACTAATTTTCATGGATAGATCCTGCTTGTCAGAAAGGATCGCAGATACATCCTGAAAATTGTTCCCTTTGGCACAAGCTTCCAGGAAATAGGTTACAGAGGCCTGGAAACCCGGGTCGACAGGGGTACCAACAAATTCCAGCATGGCGGTCCCATTGGCTCTTTTGAGCGTTAGATTGGGAAGGGTCTGGATCGTTGGAACAGTTGGGTTGTCTGATAATACGGCTTGAGTTCCTTCCTTTTCGCAAGAAAACAAAAGTCCGATCAACCCAATGAAAGTCAGATATATAAATATTTTTTTATTCATTGT
>CAZVTL010000066.1:11836-16031 GCA_964630075.1 uncultured Tangfeifania sp. | reverse complement strand
TTTGGTACCGATTCTCCTGATTGCCCCGGTGGCAGGATAAAAGTCAATGGAGTACTCACCATTCAGCAATCCATCTGACATGGGTGTGACCACCCCGAACTGTGCAATGCTCATTTTAGTTTGGGCCATTGTTTCACTTCCGTTGAGCAAGCGTGCCTGGGTAACGACCGGAATCCGGTAGTATACACCTTTTGTGGTTGTTTCAGTGGTTTGGGCAGCTTCAATTTTCTGTTTGAGGTCACTGTTTGGTTCAAGCTCAAGCATGATTGGTTTACCTGAAACGTTGCTGGCCGGCAATACCCCGGCATTTGGGGAAAAGCGGAATGCTACGAGCGCCTTGCCATTTTTGCTATCCGGAGTAACCTCAAAGGTGAGATGGTGTTGTTTGACCACTCTTTTCCCGGCAAAAAGCTCCACATAGCTGTTGATAATCTTGTCCAATTCGACTCCTGTGACCTTGTAGGCATCCCCGTCAGGAAGAAATTTATCGTCTTTGCCTGCCATGATGGAGGCTTTCCTCTTTCTGTACTTTACAATGTCAGAAGCCGCTTCAGCCGCCTTTTCCTCCAATGATTTGAAGTCGTTTCCTGCCTTCTTTGTGCTATCCTTATCGGTGAGGAAGGAGTGCATCGACAAATCGGTCCACAAATTCACATTTTCGCTACTTTTAAAAGGGAAAATGTTGGTAAGAATCTTGGCCGCCTCCTGTTTTTCATCGCTGTTGATACCCGCAATTACCCCATCTTCGGTCAGGCTCAAAAGGGTGGCAGTACTGCCGATTGCCCGGTAAACTGCTGAAGGATCAGGCTCTCCATAGGCATCCATGCGCACACCGGTAAGAATCCAGTTTTCACCGTCCGCCTTCGGGGCATTGTTGATCCCAAGGTACTTCTGGGCAAAAGCAAAATAGGGCCCATGCACCAGAATCTCCTGTACAGCATCCACCTCTATTCTGATCACTGTACGGGGAAGTGCGTAGGTGACTCCTCCCTCAATGGCAGCCAGCTCACTGGCAGACTTCTTTTTGTCATCCTTGGCCGATAAATTCAGATTGGCGGCAACCAGAAGGAGCACCAACAACAAGGAAAATAAACCTCTCATATACAATATTTTAAAAAATTAGCATTCATTCGGTCACTACGCATCAAATTTGCTTGTTTTTTTTGGCATCACAAAGCTTACCGCTATTTTAATGAAGCAAATGCATCTCCCAAATAATCAGCAATCTCACTGGCAATTAACGACTCTTCCGAAGTAGTTGCTACCCGGAGATCCGCGGATCTGCCATGTAAAAAAACCCCCAGCAGCGCAGCTTCACAGGGAGCGTAACCCTGGCTCAGTAACCCCAGCAGAATACCGGTGAGCACATCTCCGCTTCCGCCAGTGGCCATGCCCGGATTGCCTGTACTGTTGAAAGCAACCCCTCCTTCCGGAAAAATAATCCGCGTAAATGCCCCCTTCAACACAAGGATAAGTCCATAACTGGATGAAAATTGCTCTGCCATGGATAGTCGTTCCTCTTCTGTCTTGGATTCAATGCCTGCGAGCCTGTCGAATTCGACAGGGTGAGGTGTGAATATTGTGTTTGGAGGAACTCTTTTTAACCATGCAGGATTTGCTGCCAGGATGTTCAGTGCATCGGCATCAAGTACCATCGGTACTTTTACCCGATCAATCAATGCATCAATTAAACCAGCTGTCAACAGGTGCGTACCTATTCCGGGACCAGCTGCAATTGCGGCATAGGAGGATAGATCCGGAAGCTCACTGAGGAATTCATCCTGGCTATCATAGCTGGACATCGCTTCCGGTAGTGAGCCCTGCAAGAACAATCCGGCAAATTTTGGCAAATGAACGGTCAACAATCCCAATCCGGCACGTAAAGCTCCCCTGGAGGCCAATAAAGCTGCTCCCATTTTGCCTTTGCTGCCCGAAATCAACAATCCATGACCATAGCTTCCCTTGTGAGAAAAGATTGTTCTTCTCTTCAGGATCGAAGTGATTTGCTGCTGGTCCAAAAATGTGTAGGGAGTCTCCACCTCCTGGATGGCTCGCTCGCTCAATCCAAATTTCACCACTTCCCACTTGCCAAAATAAGGTTCATTTTCCCTGAAGAAGAGTGATAGTTTGGGAAATTCCAGGGTTAAAGTGTGTGTTGCCTTTACAATAGCACCTGTATTGAAACGATTTTCGCCACAAAGCAGTCCGGAGGGGAGATCTATGGAGACAATTTCTACACCTGACTGGTTGATAAATTCAACCACCTTGCCGGCAAAGCCTTCCAATGGCCTGTTAAGACCGGCCCCATACAAGCCGTCCAACAGCATGTCATAACAGGACAAATCAGGCCATTCACCGCCTTCATGCAATTCAACCAACTTAACAACTGTCGTCTCATTCAATCGCTCCAGGTTGGCTTGAGATGCTTCTGACCTTCGTCGTCCCAGCAGCGGAAGGAAAACCGTCACTTTGTAATCCTGTCCTGCCAGCATTCTGGCAACTGCAAGTACATCTCCTCCGTTGTTCCCCGGACCGGCAAACACGGCAATCCTTGCCAAAACGGGGTATTTTGCCAGTACCCATCCCGCCAGGGCGAGTGAAGCCCTTTCCATGAGACCAACCTCCGAGACAGACTCCTCTGTCCTAGTTTGCCGATCGATCCGGGCAATCTGTTCGCTGGAAAAAATCTTCATTGAACACTAAGTTAAACATTTATCTTCTTCCAAAGTTACTGGAAAAATCCAAATAAAGTTCATCACAGGAATAGTGCCTGGATTGACTAAAGTGAACTAGAGTGACTAAAGTACATGCTCCACATTGAAAATTGTTTCGGAGTTCAAAACTTTAGATCACTTTAGTTCACTCTAGTCACTTTAGTCACTTTTTATTATCTTTGTTTCGTTACTAATTTCAAACTCAAATTTTATGCTAAAAGGACATCCCAAAGGACTAATTGTTGCCTTTTTTGCCAACATGGGTGAGCGTTTCGGCTTCTATACCATGATGGCCATACTTGTACTTTTCCTACAGGTGAAATATGGATTATCCGAAGAGCAAGCCGGTAGTTACTACAGCTCGTTCTATTTCGGAATTTATGCGCTGGCCTTGATTGGTGGACTGGTAGCCGATTCAACCAACAAGTACAAACTCGTAATATTCGGTGGAATTCTAATCATGCTGACCGGCTATATACTGATGTCTATACCTGGTCTCTCCCTCACCCTTACGCTTGCTTCCCTGTTTATCATTGCCTTCGGGAATGGGATGTTCAAGGGCAACCTACAGGCCGTAGTAGGTCAGTTGTACGATAACCCAAAATACTCCAAGCTGCGCGATTCTGCCTTCATGGTCTTTTACATGGGGATCAATGTGGGTGCATTTTTTGCTCCTTTTGCTGCAACAGGCGTACGGAACTGGTGGTTAAAAACGAATGGCTACCTGCACGATGGCAGTCTTCCTTCACTATGTCACCAATACATTGATGGAAAACTGGCCGACCCTGCCCAGTTCCAGTTAATGGCCCAAAAGGCAACCATTTCAGGTCAGGTAGGTGACCTTGGACAATTTGCCCAAAACTACCTGGATGTATTTTCAAGGGGATACAACTATGCTTTTGGCATTGCAGCCGGCGCGATGGTACTTTCCATGCTGGTTTATATCTTCTTCCACAAACATCTGCCCAACAAGGAAAAGGTGACTGCAGCCAACAAGGTTAAAATTGAAAATGGCACCCAATCACTGTTTTTTGCCTTACTGGCAGCTGGGGTAGCCTTTAGTCTCCTTTATTTCGGCTTGGGGGTACTCGATATTGCCATGGCTGTCAGTCTTTTTGTGGCCTTTGCCACCTGGATTATTTTGGCTTCCAACAAGGAAGAGAAACCCAAGGTGATGGCTTTGATCATGGTATTTATCGTGGTGATCTTCTTCTGGATGTCCTTCCACCAGAACGGGCTAACCCTTACCTTCTTCGCACGTGACTACATCGCCAAGGAGGTTGGGCCAATCACCAATCTTTTCTTCGGACCATGGTCTATCATCTCGGTCTTTGGTGCACTTGCCGGACTCTTTGTAGCTCTTGGCAAGAATAAAACCAGGAACGAAAGACTAATAGGTATCGCATTGTTTGTTTTTGGATCTGCCCTGGCATACTACTATGTCCAAAGCTACGAACCTTCCAATGCGATTGCCCCTGAGA
>CAZVTL010000066.1:0-11826 GCA_964630075.1 uncultured Tangfeifania sp. | reverse complement strand
CAAGAAGGAGATCGAGCCCTCCACACCCAAGAAAATTGGATTTGGGATGATTATCGCCGCAGTAGCCTTTATGTTGATCCTGGTTTCTTCTCTCAACATGGTCTCTCCCCATACTTTGGACGGACAGGCAGTGCCCGATTCCTCCAGGGTAACCCCCTACTGGCTGATCAATGGATACCTTATATTTACCATTGCGGAACTTTTCCTGAGTCCAATGGGTTTGTCGTTCGTCTCTAAGGTAGCCCCTCCCCGTTTCCAGGGCTTGATGCAGGGTGGCTGGTTGCTGGCAACGGCGGTTGGAAACAAGCTATTGGTGGTAGGAAGCTTCTTCTGGAGCAGACTTGATTTATGGATGCTTTGGTCGATCTTTATCGTTTGCTGTTTGCTGTCGGCTGCATTTATGTTCTCGATGCTGAAGAAATTGGAGCGGGTAACAAATTAATTTTGGATTTTCGATTTTCGATTTTGGATTGCGCTACAAGAGAGACTCGAAATGATTTTGTTCGGAGCGTTATTCCAAAATCGAAAATACAAAATCGAAAATTTCACCAGGGTTGTAGGACCTTTTCAAGCACTTCTTTCCCCTGCACATAGGAGAGAAAAATCCCATAGTTGGTGATGGGAATATTCATTTTTCCAAGATCCCTCAACCTGGCAGCCATCCTTTGGGGGGTGATCATACAACCTCCGCAGTGTACCACCAGCTTTGTGCGCTTCAACTCCTCTTCATCCGGCCACTCCCTGCCAAAAATATGTTTGACGGTCACGCCGGGAAACCATTGGGCGATCACCTTTGGAATTTGAACGGTTCCGATGTCCTCCTGGATTCTGGAATGGTTACAGGCCTCGGCAATCACAATGGAATCACCAGGTTTCAGGTTTTCCAGCGCACGGACTGCTTCAGCAAAATCGGCCAGTTTTCCCCGGCTCATGTAGTTGATCATCATGATGGAGAAAGTTGTCAGTTCGATGTCGTCCGGCGTCCAGCTTTTCATGATGTCCATCGCTTGCGAGTCGGTGATGATGACCTTCGGTCGTCTTCCAAAACTTCCGAGAAAGCTCTCCCACCGGGCCTTTTCGCCCGGATCGTTGCTTCTGGCCTTGCCCAGGTTCATCCGGAAGGAGACCGGATAGGCCCAGTGGCGGGTGATGTACTCTTCTGCCATGGCCTGCGGACGAAGATACCTTCCGGGTGGAGTCTCCTCGTCCATGGGAATATTCAGTACATAGAATTCGTTGGGTTGGACAAAGGGAAGTAATTCAGTCGGATTGTTTTTGGGAATGTAATGATCCAGCAGGAAAGCAAGGAGTCTGGATCGCATTTCAGGCAGGATGGCAGATAAGGTCATCCTGGGAAATTGCTTCAATACCGGGAGGAGCCCTTCGAGTTCTGCTATTTTTGCTTCATCTGCAGGTGCGAAAAGATTGTATATTACCATGATCTGCTTCTCCTCCGCGAGTGATTGCTCCAGGAGTAGTTTCCCGGTAGGCAAATTGGGTGAAGCCGGATCAATTACCAGCAACACCAGGTCACACTCCTTAAGTGCGGCGGACACCTTTTTCCTTTTCTTCTCACCAAGCAGTTCAGATTCGTCGTAACCGGCCGTATCCATCAACTTTACCGGACCAATACCATGCAACTCCATCAGTGTCACTCTCGTATCAGCGGTGGTTCCCGGTGCTGCATCCACGATGGAACTTTCCTGTTGCGAAATAAGATTCATCAGGGAACTCTTCCCTGCATTCATGGTTCCAAAAATACCAATGATCTCTCTCTCTGTCATCCTTTGCTGAATATTGTGAAGTTAAAACTTCCTGTTTTCTCAAAAATAATGAATGTTCAGGAATGATTGGGTAGAATTGCCATTTTCATTCTTTTCTTTTTAGCTTTGTGATAATAAATACAATTGCGAGTGAAACGTATCGCCGTCTTTCCAGGTTCCTTTGATCCCTTCACGGTAGGTCATGAGTCGATCATCCGCCGGGCTTTGCCCATGTTTGATGAGATCATTGTCATGATTGGCTACAACTCCAACAAAAAGACCTACTACCCCCTGGCCAAACGCCGCGACTGGATCAAGCAGGTCTTTCAGGATGAACCGAAGATAAAAGTTGGCAAATACGAAGGGCTTACGGTGGATTATTGCCGGAAAGTTCATGCCCAGTATATCCTGCGCGGACTGCGGACGGCTGCTGATTTTGAGTACGAGCGCGCTATTGGCCAGATCAACAAGAAAATGTATGAGGACATTGAGACGGTATTCCTTTTGACCTTGCCGGAGCACACGGCCATCTCCTCCACCATCGTACGGGATATCCTGCGCCACCGGGGAGATGCCTCACAGTTCCTTCCCAGTTGCTTTAACATCGAGGATTTCTACGAAGAACCGGAAGAGGCCTGATCATGCTGCGTCTATCTTTTCTCCTGTTTTTTTCATCCCTGGCCGGCTCTCTCCTTGGCCAAACCGTGATCATCCGGGGTCTGGCCTCCGATTATGCCGGAAGATCCATTCAATTCTACACTTTTTCAGAGCCTGTTTCCCATGAACCCACCAGGCTGGCAGAGACTGTCGTTGGCAAGGATGGGGTATTTGAACTCTCTTTTCAGGCCGACCAAACCATGGAGATCTACACCGATCTTGAACGATACAGGGGATCGATGGTGGCAGAACCAGGCATCACCTACCAGATCACCTTGCCACCCTATTCTCCACGAACCTCCCGCGAAGCCGGCAGCCCCTATTTTGAACCCGAACTCTACTGGTTGGGAATAAAGGGTGCCAAAGCATCGGAGCTCAACTTCCTGGTAAGGAATTTTCTATCTGATTACAACAAGGAGCTGGCTTCGCACACCAAGGATCTTTACCAGAGAAGGTCGGAAGATACCCTTCGGGCCATTGTTACAAGGCTCGATAAAATCTATCCCACGGGGAAAAACCGATATTTCAATGCCCTGAAAACCTATTCTATCGGAAAAATCGAGTATTCATTGGGACTGAAGGAACCTGAGCAAATCGGCATGAAATATTTTGCCAAAAATGAACCCTACCTTATTCATCCGGCTTATCAGCACCTGTTCAATGCCATCTATTCCAATTACCTCACCCAAAAATCACAGGTTATCGGCAAGATGGAAGCTATTTCGCCAGCACTCAAGGGCAATTACCGGGAGTTCGTCAACCAGTTGATCCGCTCCGGCTATTCAATAAAAACCGCTGAATTACTGGCGGTTAAAAGCTTTTACGATGGTTATTTCTCCAACAAGCTCGACAAAAAGATGATGCTCAAGGGACTAAAGGAGGCGATCACGCTATGCAGCTATGAACCACTGAAAAATGCCCTACCGGGAATGCTCTTCAAAATCACCTCGCTGCAAGAGGGAACCACCGCACCTGCCTTGTTGCTCAAGAACCTTCAAGCTGAAACTTCCAGCTTGAAACCAGGCAACAAGTTCATCTACCTGGCCTTTTTCAACAGCAGCAGCAAGGAGAGCAGGGAGGAACTTGACTCCCTGGTGAGCCTTGACAAAAAGCTGAACACCATACTGACGGTTGTACCTGTCTCCCTGGATGTTGATTTTCAAGAGGCTGCACAATGGTGGAAATTGAAGAAATATCCCTGGGAACTGAAAGGTGCCGTCCAACCGGGCAAGGCAAGTTCTGACTACCAGATCAAATCCACACCGGTATTTTACCTCCTTTCGCCGGATCTGAAACTGGTTCTCTCGCCTGCCCTATCGCCCACACACAATTTCGAATCCCTCTTCCTGAAGATCTACCGGGAAACCAGATTCAAACAGCAGAAAAGCCCAAGATAAATTTTCGATTTCGGATTATCGATTTTCGATTAGTCCACCGAACGAAAGCCCAAAAGTGATTTTGGCTTGACATTTCCACATTTTCCAATTTCCACATTATTTAATCCTAACTACTGGAAACTCTGTAATCCTCAACGTCGTACATCCGTATGGAATCAAGGTAATCTCCACCGGTGGATCTGTCTTCAGCTGGTATTGTTCGCTGTAGGGCAATGGTCCGGCCGAACCATTGTACAGTGTCCAGAATGGAATGACCCCTCCCTTTGTTTTGATCTCGATGGGCGAATTCTCCTGGTTCCAGGGATAGGAATCTTTCGGCACACTTCGTTTCACCACAGCAAACTCCTTTTCGGGGTTTTTGATCGACAAGGCTGGCAGTCCATAGTTCCAGAGAGTGGTTGGATAAACTTCATAGTAAAAAGGTCCGTATTTATCGGCATTTGATACCCTTTTCCAATCCTCGCGAATCTTTAGGGCATAGACCAAAGGTCCCCGCTCAACAACAGCAGAGTTTTCATACCACCTGCTGATTTCCACCTGCATGGGCAATTCAAGCTGAACAGCATCTCCATCTTTCCACTCCCGCTGAATGACTGCAATCCCTTTGTCAATCTTCATCGGCCAATCTTCCCCGTTGATTTTGAGGGAAGGTTTTCTGCACCACCCGGGAATCCTGAGATGGAAAGGGAAAGCTGCCTTCTGGTTCATTTTAAAAGAAAAACTTATCTGCTCCTCAAAGGGATAGTTGGTGGATTCATGAATTTCCACGGTAGTGTTATTGGCCACTTTTGCCTTCACACTGCTCGGCGCATAGACCAGTGCCGCAATGCCCTTGTCGGCAGCGGCATACCAGAGGTTTTGCGTGTATTTCGGCCAGCCCTGGTGCATGTTGGCAGTACAGCAGGGATAGCCTGTCAGCGGACCAAAAACCTGTGCGACCCCTTCGTAGGCTGTATTGAAGTTCCTGGGGTGGCGGTTCACCACCACCTGGTTGGTTTGCTGGAAATATTGCCGGCCATCGTAATCGTCGGTCGACTGGGTTGGCAGGGCATTGAAAGCCACCCGCTCCAGCTGGTCGGCAAAGGCAGTCTCTCCCGTAACCGGAAGGATGGACTCCATGGAATACATCATCTCTACTGCAGAGCACAATTCAGATCCCTGGGTGGGATTGTTCCCGTGCAGCATCTCATCGCCACCGAACAGTCCGTCGGGGAAACCATGGTAAGTTTTCAGGTCTGCCAATCCGGCTTTTACCGCTGAAACAAATGTCGGATCCCTGGTCTGTTGGTAAAATATGGCAGGTTCCTTGATCCCCTGCGCCACATTGACACAGTGAAAACTCCACTGCTTGCTCAATTTGCCGGTCAAACAGGCATCCGTCCAGTTGATGGTCTGGTGGTGGATCATTTCACCCAGCTCCAACAGAAATTTTTCACCGGTCAGGTTGTAGAGCCAGTATACCATCATCAGGTTGTCGCCTCCCCTGTCGGCTCCCCAATGGGTCCAGTGGTTCAAGGGGGTCTTTGGCAACTCCTTCAGCTGATACCTGAAATAGTTCAGCATCAGCTTGGGAACTCGTTCATCACCTGTAGCGGAATAATATTGCTGCAAAAATTTCAGCACCACCATCTTCGGCCACCAATCTTTGGCATTGTCGCGTTGTAGGCCCGGTTCAGGGCCCCGATCTGTGGCGGGACCGAAATAGCCATCCGGCTGCTGGCTGTTCAAGGTCCACTCTACCCAGGGTTTGACTTTGGCTATAAGCATTTGGTCCTTCAGGATATAGGCCAGTGGAAGCAATCCGTCGATCCAGTAGGGGCCCCGCTCCCACACATCACCGTCCCCTCCCAGCCAGCCGTTGCGCTTGCCCATTACCGCTTCATACACCTCATCGAGGTGACCAGTCATCCCATTTTTCTGGCGCATCAGTTGGTCTTTCAACCACCCTTCCGGGGATATAGCTCCCAGCGGCAGCTCCAGGTAGGGTTTGGAAATCAGCGGAGGCCTGTTGTTGAGGTAATTTCCAAATATAGGATTTGCTTTCTCCTGGGCGGAAACCATTCCTGCAGACAAAACAGCAATCCACAATAAACTTATCAATCCAACCAATTTTCTCATTCTTTCCATATTTAATTCTTTACCTTATCACACCTTCTGTCCACGCTTCACCATCTAATACCACACTTGCTCCATCCCCATTTCCACATTTTCACATTTCCACATTTTCCAATTTCCCAATTTCCACATTAAAAAACAACGTCCTTCACGCACCTGAACCCCACCGTGGCATTCCTTTCGAAACACTGTGATACCCGGAGGAGGTGTTGCCTGTAGTGCAGCTCCCTCGGACCTCCCTGCACATACCACCAGCTGGAAGAGGGGTTGAAATAACTTCCACCTTTCATCAGGATATACCGGTAACTACCACTGATGTAGCTATCGTTGGTCAGTTGCCAGACAGATCCTGTCAGATCCTGCAAACCGTAGGGGTTGGCTCCTTTGGGATAACTCCCAACCGGATCCATCTTACCGTTCCCTGGATTGCAATAACCCGGTTCAATTCCCTCAATTTTAAATACTGAAAGGGTGTTTGTGACAGGTTCTTCCCTCCTGGTGATCGGTTTTTTCTGTTTCCAGGGCCACTCGCTACAAGCCGGGGTCTGGGCGGCATACTGCCATTCCAGCTCTGTGGGCAGTCGTTTTTCTGCCCATTTGGCATAGGCAAGGGCATCCTCGTAGGATACGTGCACGACAGGAAATTGCTCCTCGCCTACCGGGAAGTTGCCATGGCTCCAGTTTGTCAGGAATCGCACAGTGTCTGTTGGCTGATAGCCTGATTTTACCAAAAACTCCTTGAATTGCCCATTCGTAACCGGAAACCTGTCCATCAAAAATGCCATCATTTCAAACTCTTTGCCCTCATTCTCTTTTGGATAAGGGATAAATTCATCCCCGTTGGTGGCATGAAACCTAAACATTCCACCCGGTATCTTCACCATGCCCGAAGGCACTCCGGAGGAGGTGGATGTTTTTTCAGTGCGACTTACCAAACGCGGGATGCCGGGTTGGATGGAGACAATTTTTTCGTCCATCAATAGATCCTTCCCAAACAATTGCACCACAAATTTTCCTTCATATCTGCCAAAATGTTCAGAGAGCCGGATGGCATGATCTCCTGGGGGCAAGCGCAGTGGCTCCTTTTCATAACCGGGAGCACCGGCCCATATTTTCAAAGAATCACCCGACTTTGCATTTACCCTCAATTCATCTCCCCGGATCTCAGCAGCTATTAAAACAGGAAGTCTTGCAACACAGTCAACAGCTCCTTCGTTGTTGGTCCCAAGAAAACGGTGGTGGAACGACGTTGTTTCTGCTTCCATTTGCCAAACATTGCCTGTTTTGACAGGGATCCGCTCTTCGTGGTGCCAAAGATCCACAAAATGGGTTCCCTGTTTCGGGGTCACCTCAAAAAGATATCCCTTGTAACCTTCCGGTCTCAGTCCAAAGACGGTGTAAACAGTTTTTTCCGCTGTCTCCCAGCTGTTCACGAACATGCTGTCAGAGGTGGTGTCCAAAAGAGGGGTGATAACCCCTGAGGTAAAGTTTTCCGAATTTTCACGCTGGATCCTTGCGATTTGTCCAAGGAACCTGTACTGCTCTGCTGCCCATTCCGGTATCCCCGGGGCAAAAACATTCAACTCGGTGCCATATCCATTGAAGAAGGAGAGGCAAAATTCCCTTCTGATCGGCTCCTTGTACAATTCTGCAACCCTGAAAATGGCAAATTCAGGTTTGATGATTTTGTTCAGGTTCAACAACGGACAGTAATATAGGGCATTGTGCACCCTGCCTGCTACAATTCCCTGCATATCCTTTGGGACAGCCATTCCTTCGCTGTACATGATCACCCCTTTGCGTACCGAATCGGCAGCCTGCTGCAAGGCCTTGCTGGAGGCGCCCCTTGTATCCAGCACCACGCCATCGGCGTTTGTGGCGGCTATCAGCCGGGCCATTCCACCGGTCGGATCCTCGCTGCGTGTACTCTCATCCCAGGGATTGTAACAGACAAAGAGGCGGGTGCCCAAATTGTTCAAATTCACTGCTTCCAGTTTAAGTTGCTCCGTGCCTCCCGGAAGGTTCCTGAAGAGGTCCCACTGGTTCCGCTGATCCACCCCCAGCGTAGGCCAGGTGGGCCAGATCCCCAGAAAATCATCCCCGCCATACAGTCTTTTCCCTTTTCGGACAAAATCCTCCAGCCGGTATTTCCGGGCTGAGCTATCGAAAACCTCATTGCTCCAGGCCATCAGCAGGTGAGAGACATAGGTATGCCTGATCCATTGAAGGTCCTCTCTTTCAAAAAGGGTATTGTCAAACTTGCCGGGCTCTACATCGTACAGCATCCGATCCTGAAATATCATCCGTACTCCCTCCTGCCAGTTGCCCCGGTGAACATCTGCGTAAAAAAGGTAGTGTACAACCCCATCAGGTTCCAGTTCTGTCTCGAAGCGCCGGCGAACTGCATGTTCCATCTTCTCCCGGATTCTTCTGGTCAGTGCAGCAACATGAAGCGAATCGTTCAGCGCCAGATCGGCAAATCCCAGCTCCCATGCATTGTCAGGCAAAATGGTATTGACAGGAGTGAAGCCAGGCCTGAAGAGATGACTCCTGGATAGGGGGTGATCCCCCCGCCCTGTAATGCATACATTTTGATCTGAGAAACCGAATGGGACCACATTGGTCAGCCAAATGGTCTTTCCTGACAGGTTGCGAAAGGTAATTTCTGCCTTGTACCCCGGCGC
The DNA here is from genome assembly GCA_964630075.1 of uncultured Tangfeifania sp. GTDB lineage: Bacteria > Bacteroidota > Bacteroidia > Bacteroidales > Prolixibacteraceae > CAINVV01. The sequence goes on along the minus strand of CAZVTL010000066.1, from coordinate 3,210 downwards.
ATAACCCTCCACCTCCTTCACCGTCACCTCCATTTTTGTTGTTGCATTTTTGGAGGTTGATGCGAGGTCAGCAACAAAAAACTGCTTGTGCGCTAAATCATTCTTACCGCAAACTTCATAGGAGAGCAGTGGCAAATTGGCAGTAGCATTGACCACCCCCCCGGATGGGAGCTGAAAGCCTGTCACTACCGGAATATTACCGCCAGTCAAATTTAGCCGGAAGGAATTCTGCGCAATGGCGACAAAATTTGGCAGCAGGAGACCGAAAACAAGAATAAATTTGAAACAGCTATTTTTCATCTTCGTGTTGCAGGACAATGGCCGGTAATCCAAAAAACCTTCGTGAGATTTAGCAGAAATGTAACGTTTCAGAAACATCCCCACCGATTAAAAATAGTAAAAAAGCTTAACTTTGCAGAAAATTTTTAACCATGGAACAAAGACAAATTGAAGTTGCCAGACAATTGCTTGCAATCAACACTATAAAAATCCAACCCGATGCACCCTTTACCTGGGCTTCCGGCTGGAAGGCACCCATCTATTGCGACAACAGGAAGATCTTGTCCTATCCTGCCACCCGCACTTTTATCTGTGACATGTTCGTAAAACTGGTGGAGGAAAAGTACCCTGAAGCTGAAGCTATTGCAGGAGTAGCTACTGGCGCCATCGCACATGGGGTATTGGTAGCCGAGAAACTGGGATTGCCATTCATCTACATCCGGTCTGCTCCAAAAGGACACGGATTGGAAAACCTGATTGAAGGAGATATTCCGCAGGGAACCAAAACAGTTATCATTGAAGATCTGGTTTCTACCGGAACCAGTTCCCTGAATGCAGCAGAGGCAGTTCGCAGGTATGGAGCAGAGGTTCTCGGAATGCTGGCCATCTTCACCTACAACTTTCCCCATGCCGCTGCCAATTTCGCAACTGCCAACATCGAACTGACCACACTCAGCAATTACAATGTACTCTTGAAACTGGCCTATGATTCAGGTGAGATCAACGACCAGCAGCTGGAAAGCCTGAACAGCTGGCGTAAAACACCTGAAACCTGGGGTAAATAATCCTTTGGGAAACCTGACAGCATTTATCCCGTAATAAGATTTCATGGATACACCTATCGTTTTTTGGATACTCTTCAATGTTTTTGTTTTGCTGATGCTGGCCCTTGACCTGGGCGTATTTCACCGCAAAACACACGAAGTCTCCGTAAAGGAGGCACTTACCTGGACCATGGTCTGGGTATTTCTTGCAATGGTTTTCAATGCCATTGTCTTCTTCTGGAAAGGACAGCAGCAGGCGCTTGAGTTCTTTACCGGTTACCTGGTAGAAAAGGCGCTCAGTGTGGACAACATCTTCGTCTTTATCATGATCTTCACCTACTTCCAGATTCCGACCAAATACCAGCACAAGATCTTGTTTTGGGGTATTTTAGGGGCGCTGGTTTTGCGTGTCATCTTTATTTTTGCAGGAGTCGCATTGATCGAAAAATTCCATTACACCATCTATTTCCTGGGTGCCTTGCTGATCTATACCGGGTACAAGATGTTCTTCCACAACGATGCCACCATCGATCCGGAGAAAAATCCGGCCATCCGGTTTTTTCGAAAATTTATGCCCGTGACCCCTCAGCTGCATGGGAGTAAATTCTTTGTGAGAATCGAGAAGAAAAATTATGCTACCCCCCTGTTTCTGGTCTTGATTCTCATCGAAACTTCAGACCTTATCTTTGCAGTGGACAGTATTCCTGCCATTTTGGCCATTACCCAGGATCAATTTATTGTCTTTACCTCCAATGTTTTTGCCATCATGGGATTGCGATCCCTCTATTTCGCACTGGCGGGTGTCATTCACCGTTTTTGGCTTCTTAGTTACGGCTTGGCGGTGGTGCTGATTTTCGTGGGAGTCAAAATGTTGTTGATTGATGTTTACAAAATTCCCATCGAGTGGTCCTTGGTATTTATTGCCTTTGTCATCACCGCCAGCGTAATTGTCTCCCTGAAAATTCCGGAAAAAAGTCAGAAGTAGAAAATGATTCTACTGGATACAAATTTCTGGAAAATCATCTTCGATACAGAGCACCTGATCGAATACGGTGGTATTTTCCTGATTTTAGCAATCATCTACCTTGAAACAGGATTCCTGCTGGGTTTGGTATTGCCCGGTGGTGATTACATGCTTTTTACCGCAGGTATGTTCTGCGGAACAGCCTCTGTGGATATTCCCATTTTCTGGTTGGTTACCCTGCTCATTGCGGTATCCTATCTCGGCGACCTTACAGGTTACCACAAAGGCAGATGGATGGGAAACAAACTATTCACAGACAACCATTCCCGTTTTTTCAAACAGGAGTACCTTGAAAGGGGCCATGCTTTTTACACCCGTTGGGGTATAAGGGCCTTCCTGCTGGGACGCTTTATGCCGGTCATCCGTACTTTCGTGCCCATGATTGCCGGCGCGACCAAGTACTCCTACAAAAAATTTCTCCTCTTTGATTTCCTTGGGGCCGTTGTTTGGGTAGGCTCCCTTGTTCCGCTTGGCTACTTTTTGGGCAAAAGTTATCCTGGAATTATGAAATATTCGATCTATTTTCTGCTAATTATTGTCATATTTGCATCCTATCCTTTGTTGAAAATGATCTTCCAAAAAAAAATATAGATGGGAATAGAAAAATACATAAGTGAACCAAAGGAAATCAATTTTTCACAGGAATTGGTTTTTTCCAAACTCTCCAATCTTAAAAACCTGGAGCAATTTGTATCGGAAGAGAAACTCGAAGCGTTAAAAAACAAGGGAGTCGACACAAAAGGATTCAAACTGGAAGATTTTTCTGCCTCTGAAGACCGATGTAGTTTCAGCATCAGCCCTGTTGGCAATGTTGGTATCGAGATCATTGAACGGGATCCCTTTAAAACGATCAAGTTCCAGGGAGAAAAATCGGTTCCATTCCCGGTAACTTTTTGGGTGCAACTTGTTCCAATACACGAAAACAGCTGCAAAATCAAACTGACACTTCATGCGGAATTGAACATGATGATCAAAATGATGGTTGGCGGTTACCTGGAGAAGGGAATTGAGAAGTTGGCGGATATGCTTGCCTCGGTCGATTATAGTGCTTAGAGTGACTAGAGTGAACTAAAGTGACTAGAGTGAACTAAAGTACTTCGCCGCGATCGAGATTGAAACGAATTTAGGGAGTTCCCAACTTTA
>CAZVTL010000065.1:0-16272 GCA_964630075.1 uncultured Tangfeifania sp. | reverse complement strand
AGAATTACTGAAAGAACCCGGCCTAACGGGGGATCAACAGCAAGTATATATTGGCATCATAGAGAAAAGCGGGCTACGCATGCTTAACATCATCAACAACATCATTGATATTTCGAAAATTGAAGCCGGTCTTGTAAAGTTATACATCAAAGAATCAAACATCAACGAGCAATTCGAATTCATTTACACCTTTTTCAAGCCTGAAGTAGAAGCCAAAGGGATGAAACTCACTTTTAAAAACAGCCTTGCTTCAAAAGAGGCGATCATCCACACTGACGCAGAAAAACTGTATGCCATCCTTACCAATCTTGTGAAGAATGCCATCAAATACACCAATGAGGGTTCCATTGAAATAGGATACAACATGGTAGAGACGTTGCATGCAACGTCTCCAAATGCAACGTCTCCACATTCGTTGCTATTTTATGTAAAAGACACAGGTATCGGGATTCCAAAAGAGCGGCAGGCAGCCATATTTGAGCGATTCATTCAGGCCGACATATCGGATAAGATGGCCTACCAGGGAGCTGGTTTGGGCCTGGCCATCACCAAGGCTTACGTGGAGATGCTTGGCGGTAAAATTTGGGTTGAAAGCGAAGTAGGAAGAGGATCAGCCTTTTATTTCACCTTACCCTACCATGCAGAGCTGCATGAAAAGAAAGCAGTTGGAAAAGTTGTTGCGCTGGCAAACGAAAGGAATCAGGTCAATCCCAAAGTTTCTGGACTCAAAATAGTCATTGCAGAGGATGATGAAACGTCCGAAATGTTTATTTCTATCACCCTCAGAGAGTTTGGCAAGGAAATTATAAAGATCAAAACCGGTATGGAGGCGGTAGAGATTTGCCGGAATAGACCAGACATAGATTTAATACTCATGGACATTCAAATGCCCGGCTTGAGCGGTTATGAAGCCGCAAAACTAATCCGCCAGTTTAACAAAAATGTCGTCATCATCGCGCAGACCGCCTTTGGAATGTCAGGAGACAGGGAAAAGGCGATAAATTCGGGATGCAACGGATACCTTGCCAAACCAATAGACAAAAATGAGCTGTTTGCATTGATACAACTGTATTTCAGGAAATGATCTGGGAATTACAGTGCACCTATGCAAAGCAAAGTGCCTAAAGTGAACTAAAGTGCCAGGAGTGCCTAAAGTACTTACGCCACATTGTTAAGTAGAAGGGAAACCATAACTTTAGTTCACTTTAGTCACTTTAGTCACTTTAGTCACTTTAGTCACTCTAGTCACTCTAGTTCACTTATCAAAAACTTTTTTATTTTTGCTGACTATGACCATAACTATCAGAAAAGTAGAAAACAAAAAAGAACTCCGTCTTTTTATCCATCTGCCCGCAGAAATTCACAAGGAGCATCCCAACTGGGTGCCACCACTTTACATGGATGAGTGGGATTATTTCAATCCCAAGAAAAACGGATTGTTTGATCATTGTGAACACGTGCTCCTACTTGCCTACAGGGGTGACAAAATTGTGGGCCGCTGCATGGGGCTCATTAGCAAGGAATACAACCAAACGCACAACGAGAAGTATGTTCGGTTCTCCAATGTGGAGACATGGAATGAACAGGAAGTATTTGATGCGTTGATCAACCATGTGGCAGCATGGGGGAAATCCTTCGGCATGGAGAAGATCATCGGTCCATTTGCATTTTCGGACAAGGATCCACAGGGTTTCTTAATCGAGGGATATGATGAACCTGTCGTGATTGCCTCCAACTGCAATTTCCCCTACATGGTGGATTTGACAGAGGCTGCAGGCTTTACCAAGAAGGTGGATTGTGTAGTCTACAAAATTCCGATTCCGGATGAGATCCCCCCGCTTCACCAAAAGATCCTGGAACGTGCAGAGAAACAAAATACCAATTTAAGGTTACTGGAGTTTACTTCCAGGAGGAAAATCAAACCCCTCATCCATGCTGCCCTTGAGCTGGTAAATAAAACATTTGTTGATATCTATGGATTTGTACCCTTCAACGAGAAGGAGATGGATGATTTTGCCAACAAATACCTCTTCCTGATCAATCCAAGGTTTGTGAAGCTGATCGTCAACGAGCACAACGAGCTCATAGCCCTGTTTATTGCCATGGCAGATATCAGTGAGGGCATCAAAAAATCAAAAGGCTATTTATTCCCTTTCGGGATATTTCACATTTTTGCAGCTGCCCGCAAAACCAAGCAGGTTAACCTTTTGCTGGGGGCCATCGACCCACGCTACCAAGGCCGGGGACTGGATGTCTGGATGGGGTTGAGTCTTGTCAGATCCGCCCGGGAGGCCGGAAAGAATGTCATGGACTCTCACCTCGAATTGGAGTACAACACCAAGGTAAGGGCTGAGATGGAAAAATTTGGCGGAGTAGTTTACAAGAAATTCAGAATTTTCCAGCGGGATATTTAGCCGCTGATTAAAATTGTTACACAGAGGATTTATGACTCCACAATGAAATTAAAATATCTTTGGAATTAGCACTTGCCGCAAAATTACCAGCGGAAAAAACGAGGTGCACAGAGAGAAAATCGCTAGCGATTTTCTCTCTGTGCACCTCTGGGGTTTCTCTTATGAACTAACCTAATTGCAGAAATTGCCATAAACCTACCATTTTAGATTAATAGACATTTATACTCTGTGTAATAAATTTAAACAGTCTTAGCAGCTGCCTAAGAGAATCAAACAGAGGATTCACAACTCCTGCATCTGGAGGGACTTCTCCGCCGGGCATTGAAATCACTCTTTCTACAAGACCAGGGTGATTTCCTTTTTGTATGAAACCAACCTGGCCAATGCTATCCTATTGGATCCCAGATCGCCAAAATCAAACTATAATACTGAAAATGTGCGCATTAAGCCTAAGTGTCCACCATTTTTCACTTATTCACTACCCATTTTTAATATTTGTAATGATTCTAAATTTCTATCAAGCGCCAATCAAAGGAAAGGGAAAGCAAGAAATTTTACCCAAAATAATTCCGAACAATTATCATATATCACTATATTTATGATAGTTACACACAGCTAAGTTTACCTTGATGGTGACTATCCATTCACCACACAACAAGTGATACCCCAAACGGCAAATGTGCCAAGAATTAAAATTATTCTTAAATTTGGCCTGCTGGTCTGACCAACTTAGCTAATTCTATTAATACCCGTACATGAACATTCTTTTTATTTTGATAGGAGTAAGTCTTTTTGCCGCCCTGATTTTCTTGGCGATGTTCATTTGGGCCGTCAAGACCGGGCAATACGAAGACAATTACACCCCTTCGGTTCGCATATTGTTTGAAGAGGAGGATGAGGAGACAAACAAGAGACAAACAACTAAATAGTACTCATTTTAAACCGCTTATGGAAATTCAAAAATTTAATTACGACAATGCGATTGTAAGGAATTTCATCTTTGCAACGCTGGTATGGGGAGCAGTAGCTCTATTGGTAGGGTTGGTCATAGCCTTACAACTCGCATTTCCTGTGCTCAATTTCGGATTAGAGTTTACCTCCTTCGGAAGAGTCAGGCCGGTACACACCAATGCTGTGATATTTGCATTCATCGGGAATGCCATGTTTGCAGGTGTTTATTACTCTTTGCAAAGGGTATTGAAAGCACGTCTGTTCAATGACATGATTGGAAAAATTCATTTTTGGGTATGGCAATTCATTATTTTACTTGCGGCAGTTACCCTTTTGTCTGGTATAACCACCGGCAAAGAGTATGCTGAACTTGAATGGCCGATCGACCTTTTGATTGCAGTTGCATGGCTCTCTTTTGGTGCCAACATGATCGGAACAGTGATCAAGCGGCGTGAAAAGCACATTTATGCGGCTGTTTGGTGGTATCTGGCTACTTTTATTGGTGTTACCATTCTCCATGTTGTCAATTCCATTGAATTACCTGTTTCGCTGCTGAAAAGCTATCCGCTCTATGCCGGGGCGCAGGATGCTGTTGTACAATGGTGGTATGGCCACAATGCCGTTGCCTTTTTTCTGACCACCCCATTTCTGGGTTTGATGTATTATTACCTGCCAAAGGCTTCCGGTAGGCCGATCTACTCTTACCAGCTTTCGATCATCCACTTTTGGTCTCTTATATTCCTGTACATGTGGGCAGGACCACACCACCTGTTGTTCCAGGCTTTACCAGACTGGGTACAGGCATTGGGTGTTACCTTTTCCGTGATGCTGATAGCCCCATCCTGGGGTGGTATGGTGAACGGATTGCTGACACTTCGCGGGGCTTGGGATAAAGTAAGGGAAGATCCGGGCTTGAAATTCATGGTAATTGCCTTGACTGCCTATGGAATGGCCACATTCGAAGGCCCGATGATGTCGCTCAAGAGTGTCAATGCCGTCAGCCACTTTACGGACTGGACCATCGCCCACACCCACATTGGAGGGATGGGATGGAACGGGGGCATCATCTTCGCGATGTTCTACTGGTTGGTTCCCAAACTGTTCAAGACTCCTTTGTATTCCAAAAAAATGGCCAACACCCACTTTTGGATCGCAACACTGGGAATTTTGCTTTTTGCCATCCCACTGTACTGGGCAGGTATTACCCAATGGTTGATGCTCAGGGAATATACCACAGACGGTTTGCTGGCTTATCCGATTTTTATGGAGACTACCGTGCGCATTCTTCCCATGTACCACATCCGGATTTTGGGTGGAGTGCTTTATCTTACCGGATTCATCATCTTCCTGATCAACATGATCAGGACCATCAAAATTGGTCAGATTGTTGCCAACGAAGCAGCCGAAGCCCCTGCTTTGGTCAATACAGCCACCCGCGCCGAAAGTGGCGAAACTCCACATCGCTGGGTCGAAAGAAAGGGTGTTCTGCTTGCGCTCTTCATGTTTGTCGCACTGGCAATTGGTGGCATCGTAGAGATCATCCCGATGATGAAGGTTCAATCCAACATCCCGACCATTTCGACTGTGACCCCTTATTCCCCGCTGGAACTGGCAGGCAGGGATATTTACATTGCCAATGGTTGCTACAATTGTCACTCGCAGCAGGTTCGTCCGTTAAGGTTCGAAACAGACCGTTATGGTGAATACTCCAAAATCGGGGAGTTTGTGTACGATCATCCCTTCCAATGGGGTTCCCGCCGTACGGGTCCGGATTTGGCAAGAGCCGGCTACATGGGAAGTTCGACCTATAAAACGGCCATTTGGCACATCAACCATTTTGAGAATCCTACCATGGTCGTACCCAATTCCATCATGCCCAACTATGCATTCCTCTCGAAGAAGGAGGTGGATGTAAACATGTTGCCAGCAAAGATCCGGGCAATGAAGATGTTGGGGGTTCCATATCCGGATGGATTTGACACCAAGGCTGTTGAGTCTTACCTGGCAGATGCCCAAAAAATTGCCGATGAGCTGAAACTGGCCGGAGTTGACATCAAACCGACCAAGGAGGTCATTGCCATGATTGCCTACCTTCACAAACTCGGAAGGGATATTTCACCTGCAGGCTCACCTGCTGCCAACACAACAAAATAGCATACCATGGGATTTGTAGGCGAAACTTTAAAGGGAATTGATGGAATTCAATGGTATTACATTGTCGGCATCCTGCTTTTTGTCGGATTGTTTATAGGGGTGGTGATCCACACCTATGCCATTCCCAAAAGCGATCTGAACAAGTTTAAATCCTCCATTTTCGAACAAGAAGAGTTAAATAAATAATTAAAATAATCTTAATCTGTTCATTGCAACAGAAAATATCAAAATATTATGACAAGTAACATTCAAAATGATAAGTTTTTTTCCGATCACGATTATGATGGCATTCAGGAGTTAAACAATCCTTCTCCCTACTGGGTGCTGTTTTTATTTCTTGGTACCATTGTCTTTTCGCTCTTTTATGCGGTTCACTATTTTGGTTTTCCCAACAACGGAAAAGACCAGATCAGTGAATACAACAAACAGATGGCAATGGCAGGCAAGCAATCATCCGATCAGGGACCATCTGACATGATGGCTTCTGCCGTCTTCACCAAGGAGCAGATGGCAGAAGGCGCCAAACTATTCACGGAGAAAGGTTGCATTGCCTGCCATGGCATGAAAGGTGAAGGAAATGCAATCGGTCCAAACATGACCGATAAGTTCTGGATCCACGGATGCAAACCGGCCGAACTGGCAAAAGTCATCGCCGATGGTATTCCTGAAAAAGGGATGGCACCCTACAAAAGTATGATGACCGATGCTCAAATTAGAAGTAGCGTCGCCTATATCTTAGGCACACTGGTCGGATCCAACCCCCCAAATGCAAAAGCCCCGCAAGGAGTCGAGTGTAAATAAGCCCTATGGAAAAAAATAGCGATCAGGATTTTCGGGACCGCCCGAATAACATTGACGCTTCCGGGCAGCGAAAGTGGATCAGTGCCAAACAGCCCAAAGGCAAGTGGTATCTGCGAAGAAATATTGTCGGATACTTCTTGCTTGCATTTCTCATTGTAGCGCCCTTTCTGAAAATTAAGGGGCATCCCTTCATGTTGCTCGACATCCTCAACCGGAAGTTCTACATTTTCGGTCAGATGGTCTTTGCCGAAGACACCTACATCCTGGCGCTTGTAATGGCTGTCACGGTGGTCTCCATCGTGCTGTTCACCGTGATTTTTGGCCGGTTGTGGTGTGGATGGGCCTGTCCCCAGACCTTGTTTCTCGAACTGGTCTACCGCAAGATTGAATTTCTTTTCGATGGGAACGGAAGAAAGGGCAACAGAAGCAAGGGTGCGACTTCGGGATCAGGATGGCGTTTTATCGCCAAACATGCCATTTTTGTGATCATTTCCGTGTTTTTTACCAACGTATTCCTGATGTGGTTCATTGGTCCGGAACAGTTGTGGAAAATTATCTCGGAACCAATCGGTGATCATCTGGTAGGATTCCTTGTCATGATTTTGCTTTCAGGCTTCTACTATTGGGTGTATGCCTATTTCAGGGAGCAGATTTGTACCCTGTTCTGTCCCTATGGCAGAATGCAGGGGGTCTTGCTCGACAACAATTCCATTTCTGTTATTTACGATTACAAACGCGGAGAACCCCGCAATTCAAAAGTAACGGAAGGCGGGGATTGCATCAATTGCCTTCAATGTATCTCCGTATGCCCTACCGGGATTGATATCCGGAACGGCTCTCAGTTGGAGTGTATCCATTGTACTGCCTGCATCGACGAATGCAACATCGTCATGAAAAAGATTGGCAAACCATACAATCTTATCCGCTACGACTCCTTTCAGGGTATCGAAAGTAGCAAAAGATCGTTTGTAAATGTCAGATCCATGGCCTACACCTTCGTTTTACTCGTACTGATGGTCATTCTGGCCCTCACGGTAGGTAGAAGAGCCACCATCGACGTTACCCTGTGGCGTGCACAGGGAACGCTCTACCAGCAACTGGACAGCGTAACCTACTCCAACATTTACCAGATCATGTTCCTGAACAAGGGAAATGAGCCTTTGGAGCTAACACTCAGGTTGCTGGATTCGCAGGAAGGGGAGATCAGCATTGCAGGCGATAAGATAAATTTGCCTCCCAATGGGAAACTGAAAGAGGCTCTGATTATTAAGATGAAAAAGAGTGCGCTCAAGGGGAAAGTTACCGAATTCAAGATTGGCCTCTTCAGCGGCGACCAGTTAAAAGAGCGTGTTACGACAAATTTCCTGGGACCCTGAAAATTTTGGTTCCATGCTTTAATTGGTGTACATTTGTGTTATACCATTTGTTATCTGGGCTAAAAAGAAACTATATCTTCACTCTAAATAATACCAGTGATTTCACAAAGGTGCGAATGAGCTATTTCAATGCTTCATTGCTTCATTAAACTGAACAGTAAATCAACATGAAAATCAGTTGGGGAAAAGGACTCGTGATATTTTTTATCATCTTCTTCATTTGGATATTTCTCTTTGTGTTTTTTGCCATGCGACAAAACCTTGATCTTGTAACCGATGACTATTACCAGAAAGGTGCAAAATACAGTGAGCAGATAGAGATCAACAAAAGATCCTTACCATACCAGGATAGCCTTCAAATCTATACTACCGAAAATCAGATTCAGATCAGGCCATGCAAACAAATGGGATCTTCGGCCGATTCAATGGAGGTCTATTTTTTCAAATCCAACGATAAGACAAAAGACATCCGGTTCCAATTCGTCAAGGGAGACTCTTTGATCGCAATTGACAAGAGCCGCCTCGTACATGGCAGGTACCAGGTTTATATAACCTGGAAAGCGGAAGGAGAGAAGTTTAGCATTACCAAAATTGTGGATATAGAATAGGAAGTGACTAGAGTGAACTAAAGTGAGTAAAGTGACTAAAGTTGTGGACTCCAAACAAATCAAGATTATGGCATAAGTACTTTAGTCACTTTAGTCACTCTAGTCACTTTAGTTCACTTTAGTCACTTATAGATAAAATTACTAAATCTGCTCAAATGACCATTTTACTAACAGCCTTCCTTCTGGGCCTCATGGGCAGCCTCCATTGTGTGGGCATGTGCGGACCTCTGGCCCTGAGTTTACCCTTGCGTGGTAAGACCTTGTTTCAGAAAATTTGGGGAAGCATGCTCTGGAGCTTTGGAAGAATTGTCACCTACAGTATCATGGGAGCCCTGTTCGGATTGATCGGAGTCGGCTTCAAATTGATCGGCTACCAGCAGATCATATCCATTGCGGTAGGGGTATTGATGATCCTTTCCGTTTTACTGACTGCCCTCTTCAAAAGAGTTAGCCTGGGTAAGCTGCACTCCATTTTCAATCCAGTAAGAAGGGGAATGCAACGGTTGTTTCAGGAGAAGAACAACAGGGCCCTGTTCCTGATTGGGATCTTCAACGGACTCCTCCCCTGCGGACTCGTTTACATGGCCATCGCAGGTTCCATTGGTGCTGCAGATCTGCCTTTGGCCATTGGGTACATGGCGCTTTTTGGCCTGGGGACGCTCCCCTTGCTGCTGGTTGTTTCGCTGTTGGGCAATGTTGTCAGCCAGACCATTCGGCAACGAATCAACAAGGTAGTTCCGTTTGTGGTGGTATTGATCGGCATCATTTTTATTCTCAGGGGCTCCAACCTGGGTATTCCCTACTTGAGTCCGCCGAAGGCGAAGATGACCCCATCCATGCACATGAAGGCAGATACTACCAGCGTTACGAAAGCAGTTAAAGCATCCTGCTGCCACACAGATAGTGCTGAAGTCAAGTAAATCTTAGCAGTTAAAAATCTCAAGCCCAATGTCTTCCGAAAACCAATGTGACCACTGCGGAGCAGACTGCGGAAAAACTCCTGTTGTTTCAGGAGATCACCGCTTTTGCTGTAACGGTTGTAGCATGGTTTATGAAATCCTTCATACCAGTAAGCTAACCCAATACTATTCACTGGAAAAAACGCCAGGGATCAAATTGGAGGATCTGAATTACGACAGCAAATATGCCTTCCTCGAGAAAGAGGAGATACAATCCAGGTTGTTCGAGTTCAGGGAGGGAGATATTGCAAAAATCACGCTCTACATTCCTGTAATTCACTGCATTTCATGCATATGGTTACTCGAACACCTCAACAAACTCAATCCGGGTATTCTTAACTCGACCGTCAATTTTATCACCAAAAAAGCGACCATCACCTTCAATACCGCAGAGATATCCTTGCGTCAATTGGTGGAGCTACTGGTGGCCATCCATTACATCCCCGACATCTCGCAGCAAACACTGGAAAAAAAGGAAGAAGAGGAATCGGGAAATAAAACATTGCTATACAAAATCGGGGTTGCCGGATTTGTCTTCGGCAATGTGATGCTCTACAGTTTGCCTGAATACCTGAACCGCCAGCCATTGGGTGAGTCTTTGGGAACGTTCCTCTATTTTATGAGCTATGCCCTGCTAATTCCATTGGTTTTTTACAGTGGCAGCGACTACATCATCTCCGCATGGCAAAGTCTGAGACGAGGGGTCATCAACATCAATCTGCCCATTGCACTGGGAATTATCACCCTCTTTGCGGTCACTACCGTGGATGTTTTCAGCTTGCAAGGTCCGGGTTATTCGGACTCCCTGGCAGGATTCCTCTTCTTTTTGCTGCTGGGTCGCTGGTACCAAAGCAAGAGTTATGAAGCACTTACCTTCGACCGGAACTACAAATCCTATTTCCCGGTAGCTGTCAGCAAGTTGGTCGACAACATTGAACTAAGCACGCTGTTGGAAGAGGTAGCTCCCGGAGATGAACTGATGATCCGGAACAAGGAGCTGATTCCTGCAGATGCTGTGCTGACCAGTGGTACCGCTCTCATCGACTACAGCTTCGTGACGGGAGAATCTACCACCATCCGCAAGAATATCGGGGAATTCATCTATGCCGGTGGACGACAAACCGGTGGTGTAATCACGGTAAAAGTAGAGAAGACGGTCAAGCAGAGCCACCTCACACAGCTTTGGAACCAGGAAGAGGAGAAAACCCACTCCAGCAAATCGATCGTCAACATGACCGACCGGCTGAGCGTCTCCTTTACCATCATTATTTTGATCCTGGCCGGTCTTGGCTTTGGTTGGTGGATCTGGCACCAGGATCTTCAGATGGCCCTCAAGGTATTCACCTCCGTACTGATCGTGGCCTGCCCTTGTGCCCTCTCCATGTCGCTGCCCTTCACGCTGGGGAGTGCTATGCGGATCTTTGGCAAGAAGGGGATCTATATCAAAAACACTACAGTCATCGAAAAAATGGTGAAGATAGACACCATTGTCTTTGATAAAACCGGGACCATCACCAAACCGGATGCCAACAAGATAAAGTTCATCGGGGATCTCCTGACAGAACAGGAGCTTCAGATGGTCTATTCCATCGCCAGGCAGTCGACCCACCCGCTGAGCAATGCCATTGCTCGGAACTACCAGCACCTGGAGACACTTACCACCGAGGGATTTGTAGAAATTGCGGGAAGGGGCACCTTTGGAAAAGTTTGTGGCCAATCTGTAAAGATGGGATCCAAAGCATTCATCACAGGATCCACACCATCCACTTCCCAAACAGCTTCGCAAGTTTATCTGTCTGTCGATGAGGTGGTGAAGGGATACTTTACCATCGAGAATCAGTACCGGGAAGGATTTGATACTTTGATGAATGAATTGAAAGGCCATTTCGACATCTACCTGCTCTCCGGAGACAACGATGCGGAAAAGGAGAAGCTCTCCCGCTATTTTGATCCTGCCAAGATGTTTTTCAACCAACAGGCACAGGAGAAGATGGATTTTATCAAACATCTGCAGCAGCAAGGCAAGAATGTGCTGATGACCGGGGATGGCCTCAACGATGCCGGAGCCTTCCTGCAAAGTGAGGTAGCGCTCTCCATTGCCGACGATATCTACCACTTCTCCCCTGCCGGTGACGCCATTGTGGAGGCCTCCAAGCTGGGACAGCTGTACAAATTCCTCCGTTTTGCCCATCAATCGCTCACCATTGTGCGCATCAGCTTTGCCATCTCTTTCCTTTACAACATCGTAGGCTTGTCCTATGCCCTGTCGGGTCAGCTATCACCGGTTGTAGCGGCTATCCTGATGCCCATCAGTTCGGTCACGGTAGTGGCATTTGCCACCTTTGCCACCATCTGGAAGGCAAGGAGGTCGTTGTAGTTCTGATAACACAATACCTTAACCTAGCCAAGTATCTAATAAAAAAACAAATTACATACTCTTGAATATCCAACGATGTTGATTTTGTTACCTTTGTGTATATCAGCATAATTTTAGCTATTCTTCATGATAACGCTTGTCAAACAAATTGAATACTGGCGTCTTAATTCTGAGAATGACATTGACACTGCCAAAATACTCATAGATGCAGGCAAATATATCGAAGGAATGTTCTTCTGTCATTTGTGTATTGAAAAAATCCTCAAGGCATTTGTCACGAAACAGACTGAACAAATTCCGCCAAAAACACACGATCTGTTTTACCTAGCGGAGATGGCAAAACTAGAGCTTACTGAATCTCAATCAAATTTGATGCAAATTTTAATGAAGTATCAACTTGAAGGCCGCTATCCAGCAAATTATCCCAAGGTTCCATCTTCAGAAAGAATAAATGATTACCTGAATAAGACAAAAGAACTATTTATATGTTTCAGCAAGATGCTATAAAAATTGTCAGAAAGTACGTTGACAACCTAAATAAGGCAGGCTTCCCCATAATGAAAGCCTATCTGTATGGAAGTTATGCCCGTAACGAAGCAAATGAAAAAAGTGACATTGATGTTTTGCTTATTTCTGAAATTTTTGACACTGATGACGACAAGATTCTAGCTGAACCTTGGTCCCCAAAATACAGAACTGATTATCGCATTGAACCTGTTGCAATTGGCAAAGAACGCTTTTTGACTGATAATGAATCTATTATACTGAATATTGTCCGCAAAGAAGGTATAGAAATTGATTGAATATTCAACATTATGTACACCACCCGACGAAAATTCATCACCACCACCCTCACAGGAGGTTTAGCTGTCTCCCTTCCTGTCTCTACTTTTGGCTCAGAACCTGTTCCTGATAAGGGACAGACTTATGCCCAATTGGATGAGATCCTAAAAAAGCCTGTATTGAAAAAAGAGCTTTTCAATGCGCCAGTCATCATTGAATCCCTGGATCTACTGCGCTACAAGGATAGCTTCCTTTGCAGGGTTAGGTCAAAGGATGGCGCCGAAGGGTGGTCTTTTGCCAACGACGGCCCGATGAAGACCTTCTATCCGGTATTTACCAACAGGTTGCAGCCCTTTTTTATCGGGAAGGATGCCCGAGATTGGGAGGCCCTGCAGGAAGAGGTCTATGTGTACGAAAGCAACTACAAATTCCAGAGTCTGGCACTGTGGGTGCCGTTGGCCACCATCGAATTTGCCATCCTGGATATGCTGGGAAGAATCGCCGGCAAATCAATGGGAGAGTTGATCGGTGAGATCCACCATCCAACCGTCAATTTTTACCAGGCCAACAGCGAGCGGGACATTGCAGGGGAAGATGTGCTGAAACACCTTCAGGAGGAGGTGGCAGCCTCCAAAACCAAAGCCTTGAAGTTCAAGGTAGGGGGACGGATGAGCCATCCCGAATTCCCGGTAGGCAGATCCGATAAATTAATCCCACTGATGCGCAAGACTTTCGGGGATGAGATGCATCTTTTTGCCGATTCCAATGGCTCCTACGATGCGGCAGAAGCCATCCGGATCGGGAAATTGTTGCAGGAGTACAAATACGATTTCTTCGAAGAACCTGTTCCGTTTGACTGGTATGAAGAGACCAAAGAGGTGGCAGATACATTGGCCATTCCGATTTCAGGAGGGGAACAGGAGGCCAGCATGCACAACTTCAGGTGGCTGATCGCCAACGATGCCCTGCAGATCGTGCAGCCCGATGTCTACTATTTCGGCGGAATGATCCGATCCATGCGGGTGGCAAGAATGGCGGCGGCTCTGGGAAAGAAATGTACGCCCCATATCTCTGAAGGGTTTGGCTACCTCTACATGATGCATTTTGTTTCGGCACTGCCAAACGCCGGGGAGTTCCACGAATTCAAAGGGGACAACAAGAAGATCCCTGTAGCATGCAAAACCTCCTCCCTGAAAATCGCTGACGGTTCAATGAAAGTTCCTACCGGATCCGGTTCAGGGGTGGATGTTGATCCGGACTATTTGAAGAGATACCAAATTGTAAGTAAATGAGGTTGATTTACAGCAATAATCAATTCTAAATTCACCACAAAAGACACAATAGTTCGCAATAGTCGCTCATGTGACCTATTGCGCCTGTTGTGGCAAAATAAAAGGGAGATGAACCGAAGATTTTTTGTTAGAAATAGCCTGTTGACAGGAGTCACCCTAGGCTGCCTTCCATTGACAGCTTGTAATTTTTCTCCCAAGGAAGTTCCGTCAAAAACTACCTCCGGGAAAATAAATTTGGATGAATTGACCATTTCTGAAATACAGGAAAAGGTAAAAGCGGGACTATTAACCTATGTCGCCCTGACAGAGATTTACCTGAAGCGGATTGCGGAGATTGACAAAGCAGGACCGAGACTGAATGCAGTCATTGAACTCAATCCGGATGCCCTGACGATCGCTGCACAGATGGATCAGGAGCTCAAGTCAGGTAAATGGAGGGGTCATCTACACGGCATTCCCATCCTGATCAAGGACAACATTGACAGCGGCGACAAGATGCAGACCACCGCCGGGTCATTGGCATTGATGGGCAATCTGGCCACTGAAGATGCCTTTGTCGTAAAAAAATTAAGAGAAGCGGGTGCCGTAATATTGGGCAAAACCAACCTGAGCGAATGGGCCAACTTCAGGTCGACCCGGTCGGCCAGTGGCTGGAGCAGCCGCGGCGGACAAACCAGGAATCCCTATGTAACCGATCGTTCCCCATGCGGATCCAGCTCCGGATCGGCGGTCGCTGTTTCGGCCAATTTATGTGCGGTAGCAGTGGGTACCGAAACCGATGGTTGCATTGCATGCCCTTCCTCCATGAACGGGATTGTTGGCATTAAACCTACCATCGGACTGGTGAGCAGGAGCGGCATCATCCCCATCTCTGCTTCGCAGGATACAGCGGGTCCGCTGGCAAGGACCGTGACAGATGCTGCATGGATGCTGAACGCATTGACAGGATTTGATCCAAAGGATGCAATCACTGCCAAAAATAAGAATCAACCATTGGATTATTCCTTATTTCCAGATGCAGATAGTCTGAAAGGGAAAAGAATTGGGGTTGAAAAAACATTTCTTCAACAGCACGAAGGCGTTGACAAGCTGCTGAAACAGGCACTAGCACAAATGGAACAGGCCGGTGCGGAGATCGTTGAAGTGGAATTTATGGACAAAGCAGCAGAATTCGGAAAAGCCGAATTTGAGAGGCTCCAGTATGAATTCAAAGATGGACTCAACAAATACCTGGCGACTTCCAATTCTAAAATAAAATCGCTAAAGGAGTTAATCGCATTTAATATCCAAAACGAGTCTTCTGTAATGCCGTGGTTCAAACAGGAGATCCTCGAAAGTTCGGAGCAGAAGGGAGACCTGAACAGCAAGGAGTATCTGGCAGCCAACCAGCAGCTGGATCAACTGAAAAACTTCATGGATGCGCTGTTTTTGAAGCAGCGTCTCGATGCCTTGTGTGGTCCTGCGACTGGTACTGCCTGGTGCAACGATGCGGTCAATGGCGATCACTGGACCGGTTATGGGAGCTACACACCAGCTGCCATCCTGGGATACCCCTCCATCACGGTTCCCATGGGTTTGGTCCATAGTCTCCCGGTAGGACTAACCTTTACAGGACAGCCATTTACAGAACCTCAACTGATTGCCATTGGTTATGCCTACGAACAAAAGTCAAAAAACAGGAGCGTTCCGGAATTCCAAACCAGCCTTTGAATCTAAACCATCGATTACAGACCAATCGGATCAAATCAATATGAGAAACACATTTTTACTTTTTTACCTGGTTCTTGCATTTGCAGTTCAGGGTCAGGAAAATATTCAGTTTGCGGGGCGCAAGGATTATTTGAAGGAGGTACAATCAGAACTGCTCAAGGAGTGGCCCAAAAACCGGACCATCAACCTGGTTTTCCATGGTCACTCTGTTCCGGCGGGCTATTTCAAGACCCCGGTGGTCAATACCCTGGAGGCCTATCCCTTCCAATTGCTCAAATTGCTCAAGGCCCTCTATCCGGTGGCAGTGATCAACATCATCAACACTTCGGTCGGGGGAGAAAACAGTGAAAGTGGCGCCAGAAGGTTCGAAACAGAAGTACTGGTTCACCGGGCTGATGTCCTTTTTATCGACTATGCCCTCAACGACAGGAGAATCGGTCTGGAAGGCGCCGCAAAGGCATGGGAATCGATGATAGAGAAAGCGCTGAAAATGAATATCAAAGTCATCCTGCTGACGCCCTCACCCGATCAAAAAGTCAACATTGCTGAACCTGGCAACCTGCTTGAGCAACATGCTGTTCAAATCAGGCGCCTGGCCGAAAAATATGGCACAGGCTTGGTGGACAGCTATCAACTGTTCCATCAAGTAGTTATGAAAGGAGATTCCATTACCCACTATATGTCGCAGGTGAATCATCCGAATGAAAAAGGACATCTACTGATTGCCAACGAAATCCTAACCTACTTCCACTAGCATGCGCTTTGTTGCACTTTTCTTACTACTCTTTGTTGCTGTGACCGGATTTGGTCAGCCAGACATGGTTGCACCCTTCAAGGCCTGCAACCT
>CAZVTL010000064.1:0-16311 GCA_964630075.1 uncultured Tangfeifania sp. | reverse complement strand
TGATGGCTTACCACTATCATTTAAAATAGTACCTTTAAAAAATTAATGGACGAGACCCAAAAAAACAACCCTCTTCACGGGAAGACGCTCGAGATGATCCTGACCGAGCTAGTCGATTTTTACGGCTGGCCGCAACTGGCGTATATGATCCGGATCAACTGCTTTTCCAATGATCCATCCATCAAATCGAGTCTTACTTTCCTTCGAAAGACAGAGTGGGCCAGGAAAAAAGTGGAGGAATTGTATGTTGAGAGTCTTGAAATCAGGAATAAGCGCAATCCCCCGAGACGGATAAAAGAGTGATTTTCAGATAGAAATTGCTGAGACACCGAATTACCGTGAGATCCCCGAAAAAATGTTACCTTTGCGCAGATTTTTCAGACAATCAGCAGTAATAATGGGACATAAATCAGGATTTGTAAATATTATCGGTAATCCAAACGTTGGCAAGTCGACTTTGATGAACGCCATGGTGGGGGAGAAGCTTTCGATTATCACATCGAAAATGCAGACGACCCGTCATCGTATCAAGGGAATTGTTAATGGTGAGGATTTTCAGATCGTATATTCTGATACGCCCGGAATTTTAAAACCTGTCTACAAGCTTCAGGAGAGCATGCTTAAAACGGTTGATACCGCTTTGAGCGATGCAGATGTTTTGCTTTATGTCACGGATGTGGCGGAGAGCATCGACAAAAATATTGAATACCTCGATAAATTGAAGATGGCGGAGGTCCCGGTGATGATCTTGATCAACAAGATCGATCTGACCGACCAGCCCGCATTGATTAAGCTCGTTGAACAGTGGAAAGTGCTGGTACCTAATTCGGAGATAATCCCAATCTCGGCCAAGGAGAAGTTTAACCTGGAGTATGTGTTCGCACGTATCCTGGCCAACCTTCCGGAGGGATTGCCCTATTTTCCGAAAGATGAACTGACCGATCGCAATGAACGTTTCTTTGCCCAGGAGATTATCCGCGAAAAGATCCTTCTTTTCTACGACAAGGAGGTCCCCTATTCGGTAGAGATCGAAGTAGAATCTTTCAAAGATGAAGAGAAGCTACTCAGAATTGCAGCGGTCATCCATGTGTCGCGCGAAACCCAGAAGGGGATCATCATTGGTCACAGGGGAGAGGCTCTAAAGAGAGTCGGAACGGCAGCCCGGATAGATATGGAAGAATTTTTCGACAAGAAAGTCTTCCTTGAACTATTTGTCAGGGTTACCAAAGAGTGGCGCGACAAGGAGATCCAACTCCGTAATTTTGGATACGAACAACAATAAGGCACTATTTCACTTCATGAGCAACATCATTGCAATCGTTGGACGCCCAAACGTAGGCAAATCCACCTTTTTTAACAGGCTCACCGAGTCTAGAATGGCCATCGTTGACGATGAGCCCGGCGTTACCCGCGACCGCAACTACGGGAAATCAATTTGGAACGGCAAGGAATTTTCTGTGATCGATACTGGAGGATATGTTTCAGGTTCTGAAGATGTATTCGAAGGGGAGATCCGCCGGCAGGTCAACCTGGCCATTGGCGAGGCCGACCTGATCCTGTTTCTGGTAGATGTCGAGATGGGGGTCACCGACCTCGATATGGAGGTGAACAACCTTCTCCGCAAGAGCAAGAAACCTTACATGACCGTAGTGAACAAGGTTGACAACCACAAACGCGCCCTTGATGCCAACGAATTCTTCAACATGGGGGTAGAGGAAATCTATTGTGTCTCCTCTATCAATGGTTTGGGAACCGGCGATCTGCTGGACGAGGTGGTGAAACACTTCCCTGCACCTGTCGAAGAGGTGGAAGAGTCCCATATTCCGGTTATTGCCATCGTTGGCCGACCCAATGTCGGAAAATCCTCCACCATCAATACCCTGATCGGCGAGGAGCGGCACATCGTCACCGAAGTGGCAGGCACCACCCGGGACTCCGTGGCACAACGCTACACCAAATTTGGCTACGATTTCATCCTGATCGATACCGCAGGTTTGCGAAAGAAAGCCAAGGAGAAAGAAGACGTTGAATTTTATTCTGTGATGCGTTCGGTTCGTACCATTGAGAATTCAGATGTCTGTATCATGATGCTGGACGCTACCCGTGGGGTAGAGGCCCAGGATGTATCTATTTTTCACCTGATTCACCGCAACAAAAAGGGAGTCGTGGTGGTGGTGAACAAATGGGATTTGATCGAAAAGGACAACAAGACCATGAAGGAGTTTGAGGCACAGATCTACGAGAAATTTGCCCCGGTCACCGATGTTCCGATTGTCTTTAGCTCTGCCGTAACCAAGCAGAGGGTACTAAAAATACTGGAGGAGGCCATGCGTGTCTACAACAACAAGACGAAGCATGTTCCCACTTCAAAATTGAACGAACTGTTGCAGGAAGCGCTTGAGGGATTCGCTCCGCCCGCCTACAAGGGGAAATACATCAAGATCAAGTATGTAACGCAGTTGCCAAGGTACCAAACACCCTGTTTTGCCTTCTTCTGCAACTTGCCGCAATATGTCAAAGACCCGTACAAAAGGTACCTTGAAAACAAAATCAGGGCAGCTTTCGATTTTACGGGTGTACCAATCCAACTCTTCTTTCGGCAGAAGTAGTCTAAAAAACGCGCTTTTTTCCTCCAGGGAGAAAGAAATTACAAATTACAAATTACAAATGAATTGGAATGACGCATTGTGCTGTATTCCGGTTCGCAATACACAAACAAATGCAATTCAATGAAATGGGGCTAGACCCCAGAATCTTAAAAGGTATTGAGGCAATGGGCTTCGAAACACCTTCCCCGATTCAGGAACAATTTATTCCAACTTTTTTAAAGGAGCCACAGGACATCGTCGGACTGGCACAAACCGGTACCGGTAAAACCGCTGCTTTTGGACTGCCGATTCTGCAAAATATCAACCCTGCCAACAGGGTTCCGCAGGCTTTGATCCTGAGCCCTACCCGTGAGCTGTGCGTACAAATCGCCCGGGAGATCAAGGAGTATTCCCAGTTTTTACCCGAAATAGTCATTACCCCGGTTTACGGTGGTGCTGACATGGGTGCACAGGTAAAGGCCCTTCGTGCCGGAACCCATATCATCACCGCCACACCGGGCCGGATGCACGACATGATCCGCAAAAACAAAGTGGATCTTTCCCAAATTTCCATTCTCGTTTTGGACGAGGCGGACGAAATGCTCAACATGGGCTTCCAGGAGGATGTAGATGCCATCCTGGCCATGACGCCCAAAGAGAAAAATACCCTGCTCTTCTCGGCTACCATGCCCAAGGAGGTAGCAGCCATCGCCAAAAACTACATGACCAATCCGCTGGAAATTGCGGTAGGCAAGAAGAACAGCGGCGCAGAAAATGTGGAGCACATTTACCACATGGTCCATGCAAAGGATCGTTACCTTGCGCTCAAAAGGGTGCTGGACTTCGTTCCGGAGGTCTATGGGATCGTATTTTGCCGTACCCGTCAGGAGACCGGCGAGGTGGCTGCCCAGCTGATTACCGACAATTACAGTGCCGAGGCACTGCATGGCGACCTAAGCCAGCAGCAGCGTGACTTTGTGATGGACAAATTCCGCAACAGGGGCGTTCAGATCCTGGTGGCAACCGATGTGGCTGCCCGCGGATTGGATGTCAACGACCTGACCCACGTGGTCAACTACAATCTTCCCGATGACTCTGAAAACTATACCCACCGGAGTGGACGTACCGGCAGGGCCGGAAAGTCAGGTTTGTCGATTTCGATCATCCACCTGAAAGAGCACGGCCGTATCCGTATGATTGAGAAGAGCCTGGGCAAGAAGTTTATCCGCAAACCGGTTCCATCCGGCAAGGAGATCTGTGAAAAACAACTCTTCTACCTCACCGACAAGTTGCAGGAGGTAACCGTCAATGAGGAGGAGATCGCACCCTACCTGCCCTCTGTTTACGAGAAATTCTCCAATCTGTCGAAGGAGGAGCTGATCAAGCATATCGTATCACTCGAGTTTAACCGCTTCCTGGATTATTACGGCAATACGCCCGACCTGAACATTCCCGATGGTCATGAAGAGCGGAGAAGTCCGCGCGTGGTGGTGACCGAAGGTCTCACAAAATTCAGGCTGAATGTTGGACTTGCCAAAGGAATCTCACCCAAGGAGGTGATCAATTTCGTCGTAGAGGCAACCGGCAGAAGGAATGTCGAAATTGGCAGAATCGATCTTTTCGGCAGTTATTCTGTGGTGGAGATCGAGGATGCGGCAGGCAAGGCGCTGCTCCGCAATTCACGTGGCATGTCTTTCAGGGGAACCTTCTTTGATGTAGAAGTTTTCGAAGAGAGCAAGGATGACCGCTCATTCCGTGGACGTCGAAGTGGTGGCTTTCCGAGGACTGAAGGAAGAACGGATTTCAAGCGCATCGAGCGGAAGAGGCGCTACTAGATACAAAGTTTCCAAAGTTGATACTTAAGTTTAATTATTAAACTTAAGTATCAACTTTGGAAACTTTTGCAACTATTATATATAGTCCACATTCGCAAAACTCCTGCGAATACCCTTGGCATATTTCACTTTTGGGTAACCGACTATCAAAACCAAACCCTCCCGGCTTTGGTAGCGGATGTTGTATTTTTTCCTGAAAGTACTAACCCCAAATCCGGATTGCAGGAAGGGATGGATGGCCCCCAGCATGCAACTGCCCAGTCCGAGCGACTCTGCTGCCACCATGGCATAGGTGGCGGCAATCAGCGGGTCAGCAGGGTCGCAGAAGGGCGACCCATAGAAGTAGATGGCTGCCGGTGCGTCGTAGGTGACCAGATCTTCTCCCTTTTTTGAGGAACCAATGTAGGCATCGAATAGCGGACGCATGAATTTTTTAAAGAGGTCCATCGTTTGTTTGCTGTAAAACGGTCGCATCAGGGCCAGAAACCAGCCAGAAACCAGCCACCTGTTTTTGTAAAGCAGTTTGCAGAAGTCTGCTGAAAATCCCCGCACTTTGTCTTTCCCTAATAGAACCAGTAGATTCACATCCGTGGGAGGAATACCCATGGGTGCCGTTTGTGCCGCTGCGATGATCTTGTCAATAAGCTCCCGAGGAACAGGTTGGTCTTTGAATTCACGGATGCTCCTGCGGGATAGGAGCAAGGGCATGAGTGCATCGTATGTTGCCTTTTGGGAGGAGTCGGGCATTTGAAACAGGTCCTCCGGGGAGAGACACCGGCCCGAGACCTCAATGGCCCCCTCCGGACAGATGGCCATGCAATGGCCGCAGCCGATGCAGCCAAAGAGTGGCTGCTCAACCAGGGTGGCTTTCCCATTGACGATCTTGAATTCAAAATCCTTGCAAACGGAGACACATTTGCCGCAGCCATTGCATTTTTCCGGATCAATGATTACCATGGCTGCCGTTTCGGTACGGGTGGTTGGAATAGACATGGGTTTGAGGGTTAATTGGATATTGCTAAAGTAGTAAAAAAGTGCCTAAAGTGCGCTAGAGTGACTAAAGTGCCTAGAGTACTTCGCTGCGTGGATGATTTGTGTGGAATAGCTAAATCCATAATTGGTGGATTGCAATGTAATCTGTTCCATCACAATGAATCGTTAACCTACTTAATTTTACTAGTTTTACTGATAGGTCATTTTATTGACTGCCATCACTAAGAAAGCAATGAAAATAATAACCTGGAATTGTAATGGAGCATTCAGAAGGAAGTTTGAAAGTCTTTTAGACTTCAACGCAGATATTTACGTTATCCAAGAATGCGAAAACCCAATTGAGTCAGAAGATAAAAACTATAAATCCTGGGCAAAGAATTATTTATGGACAGGTGATACCAAGAACAAAGGACTTGGTATTTTTGCAAATCAATCTATTGTAATCAAGCAACTTGAATGGTCTGATGAATACAATGGACACAGAGTGAAGCACTTTTTGCCTTGCATGGTAAATGGGTCTATTCAGTTAGTAGCAGTTTGGACACATAAAAATAACTCACCTAATTTTGGATATATAGGACAATTTTGGAAGTATATTCAGGTTAACAAGAGCGAGTTTGCAAATGCTATCATTGCAGGGGATTTTAATAGTAATATAATTTGGGATGAATGGGATAGGTGGTGGAATCATTCAGATGTGGTGAATGAGCTTAGGGAGAAGGGAATAGAGAGTCTTTATCATTGGTTTTCAAAAGAAGCCCAAGGTAAAGAAACGCAACCTACCTTTTATTTACACCGAAATAGCAAGAAACCGTATCATATCGATTATTGTTTCGCTTCAACCGGATTAATCGACAAAGTTAAAGCTGTTGAAATTGGTGCTTTTGAGAACTGGAAGGCATTTAGTGACCATTCACCACTGAGTATAGAATTTGACCTTTGAGAGGAAGAGCTTGCCTTGAGATGTGGAATTCCCGGGAATGTTATCTTGCAGATTGAAAACAATACCGGTGGTATCCGCCTGTCAAAATTAATGAGAATTATATGGGAGGGCCTTAGAGGTCAACTTTAATTGAGTCTTGAAATATAAGAATAGATACCCCGTCGAAATCACAATCAACCAACCTGCTGCAATCACCCCCGCAGCGAAATACTTTAGGCACTTTAGTTCACTTTAGCGCACTTTAGGCACTTCTCTATTGAAACAAAGTCAAAAACCTGTGCGGCGGCGGCGTTTCAAAAGAGAGCAGTTCGCCGGTGACCGGGTGGTTGAACCCCAGGATGTTGGCATGCAGGCAGGTACGGCGCAGCGGATTCAGTTTGGATCCGTATTTTTTGTCACCGGCCACGGGGTGTCCCAAATCCTTCATGTGGACCCGGATCTGGTTTTTCCTGCCGGTCTCAAGATCCACCTCCAGCAGTGTAAACTCTTCGCTTCGTTTCAGCACTTTGTAGTGGGTGATGGCCTCGTCGCCCTCTCCCGGAACTTTGGTGGAGTACATGATGAGCATCTTGTTCTCTTTCAGGAAAGAGCGGATGGTGCCCTCCTCCTTTTCGACCACTCCTTCCACTACGGCGATGTAGGTGCGCCTTACAACGGACTCCTGCCAGTCTTTCTGCATGGCCTCCTGGACCTTTTCGCTTTTGGCAAACATCATCACCCCGGAGGTATCCCTGTCGAGCCGGTGCAAAACGAAGATGCGGTTGGTTGGATCCTCCTTTTTCACATGGGCGCTGAGGATGGAGTAGGTGGTCAGCAATTTCTCCTTGGCGGTGGCAATGGAGAGCATTCCTGCCTCTTTCTCGATGACAACGAGGTAAGGGTCTTCAAACAAAATGCGTATGCCTCTGAGGCGTGTCTGGGTTGGCACCACTCCCCAGTTGATGGTAACCAGCGCTCCCGCTTCCAGCGGATAATCGAATTGGGTAATGGTATGGATCCCAACAGTAACCTGGCGGTGGGCAAGCAAGGACTTGACGGTCGTCCTGCTTTTCCCTTTCAGTTGTTCGAGAAGGAACTCCATCAGACGTGCGGGTTTTGTTACCGTCAGCTGGGTTACCTTGGCGGTCTGTTTGGGTGCTGGTTTTGTATTCATTGCGGATTTGGTGTTGGGATAAAATTGACTTCGGACAAGAACAAGTCCAACGATTCATCGTATTTGAATCCTTTGGAGGCCAGCAGGTCGTAGAATTTTTTCACCGTTTTGGTACTCTCCCTGTCGGGATATTGTTCAAGGTGCCTTTGGTAGGAAGCTTTGTATTCGGGGTCAATCACTTTGGATACGGGATCGAAAAGCGGCTGATCTTCCATTCCGGTAAGATAGAGCGTCATTGCATCGATGTACGAGGCGAGGATTTCATCCTTTAATACGTATGAAGGATGATTGATCAGAAACTTCTCCCAGGCTATCATTTGCCGGGAGAGGGAGTCTGGTGCCGAGACCGGCTGGTTTTCTCCATTCATTGACCTGCCTGCCAGTTGGATTTTGGTCTGCAGGTAGTTTCTGCTGCTGGCCGACAACGACTTCTCCAGCCGATCGTAAAGAAATGAAGGGTCGGGTTCAAGGTAGAACTCTCCTTCCCTGAGGGTAAGTAGGATGCCGTGCTTCTCCAGCGAGGCGCTCAATTTCATTGCTTCCGACTTTGACTCCTTGTTCCCGAATTGCTCTATGAGTTTTTGGTTACCTGA
This sequence comes from uncultured Tangfeifania sp., assembly GCA_964630075.1. Classification (GTDB taxonomy): domain Bacteria; phylum Bacteroidota; class Bacteroidia; order Bacteroidales; family Prolixibacteraceae; genus CAINVV01. The sequence continues at coordinate 8,206 of CAZVTL010000064.1, read as the reverse complement.
GAGCTTGTTTTCGTAATACTCAAGCATCACGGAGGTAATGTACTCATTGACGGAGAGCAGCATGGAGTCGCGGCTCAGTGAATCGGCGCTGCTGCCGGCGAAAACAGAGAGTGCACGGTCGATGTTCCGGAGATCATCTCTTCCAAGGTTCTCCAGCAAGGCGGCATAAGCTGCATCGTGCGGCACTGCCAGCATCGGGAGCCTGGCTGTATCCTCACTCCAGCTGTTGTCCTGTGGCTTTCCACCGGAGGTTGCGTTCTGTTGTTGCCCGGTAAAACAGGAGACCCAGAGCATGGGAAGCAGCAAAAGGCCAAGGAAAACTCCATACCTGGATGGTGAAGGGGGAAGCCGGAGGCTTTGTCGCATGGTGATGGTTTACTTCAATCTTTCCTGAATGGCCTTGCTCTCTTTTTCAAAACCTGGCTTGTTCAGCAAGGCAAACATGTTCTTCTTGTAACTCTCAACGCCTGGCTGGTCAAACGGGTTGACATCCAGGATGTAGCCACTGATTCCGCAGGCAATTTCGAAGAAATAAATCAACTGTCCGAGGTAATACTCATTCAGTTTTGGTATGGTCACCCGGATATTGGGTACTCCACCATCCACGTGGGCGATGGAAGTGCCAAGCTCGGCCATTTTGTTGACCTCATCCACGCGTTTCCCGGCGAGGAAATTGAGTCCATCGAGATCTGCTTCATCTTCAGGAACAAATACTTCATTGTCAACTTCCTCGATAGAGAGCACTGTTTCAAAGAGTCTCCTTTCACCCTCCTGGATGTATTGTCCCATGGAGTGGAGATCGCTGGAGAAGTCGACGCTGCTCGGGTAGATACCCTTGCCATCCTTGCCTTCACTTTCACCATAGAGCTGTTTCCACCATTCGGCGAAGAAGTGCAGCTTTGGATTGTAATTGACCAGGATTTCGATCTTCTTACCCGATTGGTAGAGCGCATTCCTTGCGGCAGCATACTGGCAGGCAAGATTCTCCTCGTAGGGAACATTTGCACCGCATGCTTTTTCCATTTCAACCGCACCTTTTACCAGTTCACGGATGTTAAAACCTGCCATACCAATGGCAAGGAGTCCAACAGGAGTCAGAACAGAGTAACGCCCACCGACATTGTCAGGGATCACAAAGGTTTTGTAGCCCTCCTCCTTGGCCAGTTTTTTCAAGGCACCCCGCTCTTCATCGGTGACTGCGATGATTCTTTTGCGGGCTTCCTCTACCCCATATTTTTCTTCCAGATCCTGTTTCAGTAGCCTGAAAGCCAGTGCTGGTTCCGTAGTGGTGCCTGATTTGGAGATTACGGTACAGGCCCACTCTTTGGTGTCGAGCAGATCACGCAGCTCGAAAAGGTAATCTTCGCTGATGTTTTGTCCAGCAAATAGAACCAATGGTGCTTCAAAAGAGCCTTTGATGGCTGCAAAGGAGTCTGAAAGCGCATCGATCACCGCCTTGGAACCCAGGTAAGACCCACCGATCCCGATTACGACAAATATTTCGAGGTGCTTGACCTGCAGTTTTTGAACAGTTTTTTCGATATCGGCAAGTTCCATTTCCGAGATGGATCCCGGTAGGTCGACCCATCCAAGGTAATCATTTCCCTTGCCGGTTTTCTGGTGGAGGGCAAGATTGGCTGCTTCAGCCTGTGGTTTGAGGCCGTCAATTTTGGCCTTCGGCACAAAGCCGTATACGTTTTGGAGGTTTAATGCGATGTTCTTCATTGTTTGTTTTGTTATATTGAATATTTATAATCAAGCTTTTAGTTGTTAGCTACTGGCTTTTGACCTGCGACCAGCCATCTGTTAAAACTTAGGGTTACAATATTGGTCATTCACAACGGGATTACACTCTAGACCAGTTGGACGGTTTTGACCAACTGGATCCTTTTAACTTGGTCAAAATCCCTTCCGTTAATTTAACAATGAAATCCTTCGCACCGGAACTGTATCAAGGTATCACTCAACCATTCTGCAGTCTCCGTTTCATCGTTTCCCCGTTTCTTCCTTACCAATCTTCGGAGTTCAATTCCCCCAGTCCCCCAGTCCCCTAGTCCCTCAGTCTTTTTCAGCGCAGATACTCCGTCAGCAACCTCATCTCAATGGCAGGAGAGATATTTTCGTAGATAATGTTGTAGACGGTATCGGTGATTGGCATGTTGATCCGGTACTGTTCATTGAGCTCCTTGATGCTCTTGGTGGCATAGTATCCTTCTGCGATCATGTCCATTTCGAGCATGGCCGACCGGACGGTGTATCCTTTGCCTATCATGCTGCCAAAGGTGCGGTTTCTTGAAAAATGGGAATAGCCTGTAACCAGGAGGTCCCCCAGGTAAGCCGATGATTTGATGTCACGGGTAATTGGATGGACGGTGTCCACAAAGCGTTTGATCTCCTGGATGGCATTGGACATGAGAACCGCCTGGAAATTATCGCCATAGCGCAGGCTGTGTGAGATGCCGGCGGCAATGGCCATGATGTTTTTTAGCACAGCAGAGTATTCGGTACCCCAAATGTCGTCCGAGATATGGGTGCGCAGGGAGTTACTCTCCAGCAAAAGTGCAAACTGACGGGCCCGCTTGACATCCGGGCTGGCGATGGTGAGGTAGGAGAGCAGGTCCCTGGCCACCTCTTCAGCATGGCACGGTCCGGCGATGACACAGAACTGTTCAAGCGGGAGGTCGTAAAACTCATGGAAGAACTCTCCAACGAACAAATTTCCCTCGGGGATAATTCCCTTGATGGCAGAAACCACAAATTTGTTTCCGATTTCTGCGGTCATGTGTCGCAGGGTATCCTGGAGGAAAGCTGAAGGGGTAACAAATACAAGTATGTCAGAGTCCTCTACGATGCTGTTGATATCGTTGTAAAAGTTGATTTTTGAAACGTCAAATTCTACTGATCTCAGGTAATTGGGGTTGTGGCGGAATTTTCTGAAAAGATCAATATTCTCCTGATTGCGCATGTACCAGTTGATCTCCGGGACATTGTACATCATCAATTTAGCAAGCGCGGTTGCCCAACTTCCACTGCCTATAATGGCAACACGGCTCTTTTCACTGATTTCCGTCATTGGGGTGAAATTTTAGTTTAACCACTTCGTCACTTCATCCATTCCCGGGTTTGCAAGTCCGAGTTGATTCTTTTTGTTGTAACCACACAGGTCGTTGAACAACTTGGAAGCCTTCACCTCTTTGAGTTGCGCAACTTTTTTATAGTTCATTTTTCGCAGGATTTCCACCCATTCGGAAGGAATACCCAACGCTTCAAACATTTCTGTGCTGTCTTCTTCCACCCGCTTCTCCGGTTTCATCTGCGGAAAGAGCAATACATCCTGAATCGATGCGGAATTGGTCATCAACATGGCCAGCCGGTCGATGCCAATTCCCATCCCGGAGGTGGGAGGCATCCCGTATTCAAGGGAGCGTACAAAATCCAGGTCAATAAACATTGCTTCACTGTCTCCTTTTTCAGAGAGACGCAGCTGCTCCTGAAAACGATCCAGCTGATCTATCGGATCGTTCAATTCAGAATAGGCATTGCAAAGCTCCTTTCCATTGACCATCAGCTCAAAACGCTCAGTGAGTTCAGGGTTGTTGCGGTGTTTCTTGCACAACGGTGACATCTCAACAGGGTAATCCAACACAAAAGTTGGTTGAATGTAGTGACCTTCACACTTTTCACCAAATATTTCATCGATTATTTTCCCCTTGCCCATGGTTTCATCCACTTCAACCCCAATTCCCTTGCAGGCATCCCGAAGCTCCGCTTCATTCAAGGTAAGGATATCAATACCTGTGAACTCCTTGATGGAGTCGGCCATGGTAATGCGTTTGAAGGGACGCTTGAAATCAATGGTCTTCTCTCCAACGGTTACAGCGGTTGTACCGTGAAGTGCCAAAGCCACCCGCTCAATCATCTCTTCGGTCATCTCCATCATCCAGTTGTAGTCCTTGTAAGCTACATAAATCTCCATGACGGTAAACTCAGGATTGTGGGTGCGGTCCATCCCCTCATTCCGGAAGTCTTTGGCAAATTCGTAGACCCCTTCGAAACCACCTACTATCAGGCGTTTCAAATACAATTCATTGGCAATCCTCAGGTAAAGCGGAATGTTCAGGGCATTGTGGTGCGTGACAAAAGGGCGGGCGGCTGCTCCGCCGGGTATCGGTTGCAATATGGGCGTCTCTACTTCCAGGTACCCCTTTTCATTGAAAAACTCCCGCATGTTGTTGATGATGCGGCTGCGTTTGACAAATACCTCTCTCACCTGGGGATTGACAATCAGGTCGAGGTAACGCTGACGGTAACGTTGCTCAGGATCGGTGAAGGCATCAAAAAGGGTACCCTCTTTCTCCTTTACCATTGGAAGGGGCCGGAGTGATTTGCTTAAAAGTGTAAGGGTCTTGACATGGACCGAAGTTTCACCCATCAGGGTGACAAAGACATAACCGGTAACACCAATGATGTCGCCAATGTCCATGAGCTTTTTGAATATATCGTTGTAAAGGCTTTTGTCATCGCCCGGACATAGCTCATCCCTGTTGATGTACAGCTGGATTTTCCCACTTTCATCCTGAAGTTCAGCGAAAGAGGCTTTCCCCATGATTCGCTGGTTCATCAACCTTCCGGCAAGGACGACCTCCTGAAAATTGTTCTTTTCCGGATCGTATTGCTCTAAAATTTGCCTGGAGGAGGTATTTATCTTGAATTCGTTCGCAGGGTAGGGGTTGATGCCTAAATCGCGGAGTTTTTGCAGGGAATTGCGCCGGATTATCTCCTGCTCACTTAACTCTAAATTACTCATCTTTAATTAATAGTCCTATTTTTAAAGAAAAAATTACGTGCAAAGATAAGAAAAGATATCCTTTGTGCTCTCCTCATTCTCTCCAATTTTCATCCGCCCTTCAGAGTTTTGCGGCCAATCTGTAGCTGGCGTTATGTGTATGGGAGAAGCTTTATTTTGACAGGTGACTAATTTCTGCCGAAAGTTTGGTTCACTGCTGCTTTAAGCTTGGTCGCTATGTGTCAAAAAGGTATATTTGGGAAATTATTCATTGGAACCGCCTGGCTCAAGAAAACTGATGCAAAAATTCTGGAAACTGAAGGAACAAGCAGATATCAATGATATCAAGCAACTTTCTGCCGCGCTCAACGTCGATATGGCCATTGCCAATCTGTTGGTGCAGCGCGGGATAAAGACTTTTGCTGCTGCGAAGACTTTTTTTAGGCCCAAGCTTTCAGACCTCCACGACCCATTTTTGATGAAGGGTATGGACAAGGCGGTAGACCGCCTGCAGCTGGCTATTGAGAACAAGGAGCGGGTCATGGTGTATGGCGATTACGATGTGGATGGCACTACCTCCGTGGCCTTGATGTATACCTTCCTTTCGCAGCGGATATCGGAAATTGAGTATTATGTTCCCGACCGTTACATGGAGGGATATGGTATATCGTTCATCGGAATTGATTATGCCAAATCAAAGAATATTTCCCTGATCATCGTGCTGGATTGCGGCATCAAGGCGGTTGAAAAGATCGCATACGCCAAAGGGTTGGGAATCGATTTTATCATCTGTGACCATCACAACCCCGATGACGAGGTTCCCGATGCAGTCGCAGTCCTTGACCCAAAGCAGCCGGGATGCAACTATCCCTACAAGGATCTATCGGGATGTGGTGTAGGATTCAAGTTGATACAGGCTTATTGTTTTAAGCACGACCTTCCCCAGGAGATTGCCTACGAACTGCTCGACCTGGTTGTGGTGAGTATCGCCTCCGATATTGTTCCCCTAACGGGAGAAAATCGTGTCCTTGCCTTCTATGGACTTCAGAAGCTTAATTCCAATCCATCCACCGGACTGAAGACGTTGATCAACTACTCAGGCATCGTTGGTGAAATCAAAGTTCAGGATATAGTTTTCAAAATAGGACCCCGACTGAATGCCTCCGGCCGAATCGAGCACGGCAAGAAATCGGTCAGGATCCTGCTGGCAGAAGACTCTGCCGAACTGGAGGAGCTGGGAATAGAGATCAACTCCTACAACGAAATACGCAAAACACTCGACCGTGACATCACGCAGGAGGCACTGGAGATGATCTCCCAGAGTCAGTTCTATGAGGGGCGAAAATCAACTGTGATCTACAACCGCGACTGGCACAAAGGAGTGGTGGGGATCGTCGCTTCAAGGTTGACAGAGCATTATTACCGTCCGACAGTCGTATTGACTGAATCGAATGGCATTGCAACGGGTTCTGCCCGTTCTGTCGGTGAATTTGACCTTTACGAAGCCATCGGACAATGTGCCGATTTGCTTGAATCCTATGGAGGACATATGTATGCGGCGGGATTGTCCATGAAGTTGGAGAATGTAGCCGAATTTTCCAGAAGGTTTGAACAGGTGGTAAGGGATTCGATCACCTCCGACCAGATGTTGCAAACCATAGATCTGGATGCCAAGATCTCCCTCGCAGACCTTACCCCAAAATTTATACGATTGCTGAAGCAATTTGAACCATTTGGACCACACAACATGACCCCGGTATTCCTGACAGAGGATGTGATGGACTATGGAACCAGTAAACTGGTTGGTAAAAACAACGATCATGTGAAGCTGGACCTGATGGAGGCCAACCGCTCCTCCTCCCGTTTTTCCGGGATCGGATTTTCGCTTGCCAGCCACTTTGAAATGATCAAACAATCACTACCCTTCGATATCTGTTATTCCGTCACCGAAAACCAGTACCGCGAAAAGACCTATTTGCAGCTCAATGTGCGGGATATCCGTTCCCGCATGGATTACTAGACTGTGTGAAAGTCCGGAGATTGATAGCCATTGCCAATCGATAACCCAATACACGAAGCGTTGAATCTTACACCTGACATCCTTTACCGAAGATTGGCGAAGCAACTTGGAGAGCGGTTGCCTGGTGCGATTTCACACCTCAGGATGCTTCCTCCGGGCCGGGTGCTGCAGCTTCCGGCCGACCAGCCACATTGTATCAACAGTGCTGTCCTGGTTCTGCTTTTTCCCTTCCGGCATAAAATGATGACCTGCCTGATCAGACGACCCTCTACCATGAAGAACCATGCCGGGCAAATTGCCTTTCCTGGTGGCAAGCAGGAGAAGGAAGACCGCGATCTCATCGGGACGGCCCTTCGGGAGGCAAATGAAGAGATTGGTCTTGCCATTGAAGCGGTTGAACTTCTTGGCACTTTAACTCCAGTCTATGTGCAGGTCAGTAATTTTCTGATCACTCCGGTAGTAGTGTGGTCGCAGGATCTCCCTGAAATCAGGATTGACCGCTCGGAGGTGGATGAAGCCTTTTTCATCGCGCTCGAAGATCTTGTTGACCAGAAAAAGTATGCAGAGAGGGAGGTGGATACCTCGACCGGGAAAATTACCGTACCCGGTTTCGAAATCAACGGTTGTTTCATCTGGGGCGCAACGGCCATGCTACTTGCCGAACTGGCAGATATCTGCCAAGGCTAGATCTCAGTTGTAAAAAGACCACGAGACACCAAATCCAAAAGTCGAGATAGGGGCGGGGTAAGACGGGGTTGTGAAATATCCTCCTTTGACAAATTGGGTCGCCAGATTGGTGTATTTGACGTAGAAAATGGTCCGCTTCAATTTTAGGTTGACAAAGGCATCAATCCAGGGGTAATCCCCGATCTTTTCAAGCGACTGGCGGTAAAACATCCCTGTGGCAGGAGCGTATTGGTCTGCATACCAAGCGGTCTCGTACCTTGTATCCAGACCAATTTGAAAGAACAGCACCTTGGCATAGGTATTTTCATAATAAGTTGAGTTCCGGATACTTAAAGGGGGAAGTGCCAGGTATTTGTCGGTGGTGGTATGCTGCAGGACAACCCAATTTCGAATGTTTAAACCGCCAAATTTAAAATCCTTGTTGACCATGGCAGAGGCTACGGAGAATTCGGATTTCGCCTGTTCTGGTAAGGCTAATTCGTTGAAATATACATATTTATTTACAATGGCATAATTGACAGAAGCCTTCAGCCTCCATCCTGGCTTGTCAAGTGTCGCCCCCAACCGCAAGGTATAGATTTTGTCAAAATTATTCTCCCATTTGTAATGGTTGGAGTAGTAATGTTCGAAAAAATAGTCGGGTGTACGCTTGGCCATCCTGGCAAAAATCCGTACAAATGAGGTGTCCTTCCTGGCCCGGAGTGGTTTTTCCA
>CAZVTL010000063.1:5566-16538 GCA_964630075.1 uncultured Tangfeifania sp. | reverse complement strand
TGTTGAGCTGCTCGGCGAAGGATTTGGATTCTACGATATCAGAAGGTGGAAGGTCGCTCCGTGGTTTGTCAACAAACAGCCGTTTGGCATGTGGGCGACCAAAACCCAAATTGGTACAGGTACACTTTTGAATCAAAATACAGCTCTTTCAGATCCTTCTATGACGGTAGGTTATATCTATCTCTTCAACGATCCTGTGAAGGATGGAAAGGGATGGCTCGACAAATATTACCTCTACCAGGTTCCAACCAATGCCATTGCGTTGAATCCGAAAATCACCCAGAACCCTGGATGGTAAAGGCTTGAATCGAATGTCAATTACCACAATTGAATGATAAAAGAATGAAGCGTTTTTAGGTTTTTAACCTTGAGGCGCTTCATTCCTATTCTTTTTGACTTAAATCTAAACCGTATTAAATTGTGATGCAGTGGATACAGCTCAATTCATCAGCAGGGCCATTTCGCTTCTTCTGATTTCCGGGATTTCTACTTCTACATTCGCTGACAGTAAGGCAAGTAGCAAGAGGCCTAATATTCTGTTGATCAACGTTGATGATATGGGATGGCGCGATGTCGGTTTCATGGGATCCAAATATTATGAAACCCCCAACATCGACCAACTTGCCACCAAAGGAATGGTTTTTACCGATGCATATGCTGCTGCAGCCAATTGCGCACCCAGCAGGGCTTGCATGATGAGCGGCCAATGGACTCCGCGTCATGGGATTTACACCGTTGCAAATTCGGACAGAGGGAAAGCTGCTGACCGGAAGCTCATCCCTATTGCCAACAATGAAACGCTTTCCGATCAGAACAAGATTATTGCAGAAGTACTCCAAGATGCCGGATATGCCACTTGCATGGCAGGAAAATGGCATTTAACGGATGATCCCACCAAACGAGGATTTGATGTGAATATTGGTGGTTCGCATGCCGGCAGTCCGGGCAGTTACACCCCACCCTACAAGAATATTCCGCTGGATCCGCCGACCAACGATTATGATCTAACCCGCCTGATTACAGATAGATCCATCGATTTTCTGAAAACTGTCATGGCGAGGCCTTTTTTCCTTTACTATGCGCCCTATGCCGTGCATACCCCTTTGCAACCTGTCAAAGAGCTGATGCCAAAATATGCTGGAAAGGCGGCCTGGAATGGACAAAATAATCCGGTCTACGCAACCATGGTAGAAAATCTGGATACCCAAATAGGCCGGGTGATCACTTTTCTAACGGAGAATAACTTGCTGCAGAATACCTTTATCCTCCTAACCTCTGACAATGGAGGGGTCTACAACATCACCAAACAATGGCCACTTCGTGCAGGCAAGGGATCCTGTTACGAAGGTGGTATCCGTGAGCCAATGGTGGTATGTTGGCCTGGAATGATAAAGGCAGGAACCATTTCTGAAGTACCCGTCACCAATCTTGATTTCTTCCCTACACTGCTGGATGTGGCTGGTATAGTCTTGGATCCCGGCAAAGTGCTGGATGGGAAAAGTTTGGTCCCGGTTTTAACAGGAAAAGGTGTCATCGCTGAGCGGCCACTCTTTTGGCACTTTCCGGTCTACCTTGAAGGGGGGAATATGGAGACCCAGGACTCTATTTTCAGGACGCGGCCCGGCTCATCGGTCCGGCTAGGAGACTGGAAACTGATACAATATTTTGAAAACAACGACCTGGAGTTGTACAATCTAAGAGAGGATATCGGAGAGAAGGTCAACCGCTTCAGGTCAGATCCTGCCAAAACCACGGAATTGCTGGCTATTCTTGAAAAGTGGAGGAGGGAGACCAATGCTCCGGTACCAGTAGCCTTAAATCCTTCTTTTGCCAAACCTTAATTTGCATAACCTTTCCGGGTTAGGGTGCTGTTTTTCAAAATACCTTTTGGGTCTTGAATTTGTAAAAAATGATCATCAAATCTTCATAACATGCTATTTGCAAAAGCTCTCATCCCAACACTGCTCTTTTCGGGATCATTTGTTGCCTGTTTTGGTACAGTCAAGCAACAGGGCAAGGTAGTTCCTTCTGCTCAGAAGCCCAACATCATCTATATTCTGGCCGATGACCTTGGCTATGGCGACCTGGGCTGCTACGGACAGAAAAAGATAGAGACCCCCAACATCGACAAGCTTGCAAACAGTGGGATGCGGTTTACCCAACACTACTCAGGGGCTCCGGTCTGTGCACCTTCTCGATGCGTTCTGCTCACCGGCAAGCACATGGGACACTCCTACATCCGTGGAAACGACGAATGGGCCGAGCGCGGCAAGGTATGGGATTACAGGGCCATGCTGGCCGATTCGGTACTGGAAGGACAACGTCCGCTGCCGGCAGACCTTGTGACTTTTCCACAACTGCTTCAGAAGAGGGGCTATACCACCGGCATTGTTGGAAAATGGGGCCTTGGGGCACCCAATACCAACAGCACTCCACTCGACAAGGGATTCGATTTTTTCTTTGGATACAATTGTCAGCGGCAGGCCCATACCTACTATCCGGTTCACCTCTATAAAAACAGGAGTAGGGTCTACCTCGCCAACGATACAGTGGCTCCCGGCACCAAACTGGAGCCGGATGCAGATCCATACAATCCCAGGAGTTACGGAAAGTTCACGCTGAAGCAGTATTCCGGCGACCTGATGTTCCGTGAGCTATACGACTTTGTAGACCAAAGCAAAGCCAAACCATTCTTTCTGTTTTGGGCAACACCAATCCCTCATGCAGCATTGCAGGCACCGCAACGTTGGGTCGATTATTATGTAAAGAAATTCGGGGACGAAAAACCATACCTTGGCGACAAAGGCTATTTCCCCCAGCGCTATCCGCATGCAGCCTATGCTGCGATGATCTCCTACCTGGATGAGCAGGTAGGAATGCTTGTCAAACAGCTGAAGGATCTGGGCTTGTATGAAAACACGCTGATCATCTTTACTTCTGACAACGGACCAACCTACAATGGCGGTACCGATTCTCCCTGGTTCAACAGCGCCGGACCTTTCAAATCGGAGTTCGGATGGGGCAAAGGTTTTACCCACGAGGGCGGTTTCAGGGTGCCCATGATCGCCAGTTGGCCGGGAAAGATCAGGCAGGGATCTGCCAGTGAGCATGTTTCAGCCTTCTGGGATGTGCTGCCGACACTTTGTGAATTGTCCGGAACAAAAATACCGGAAGATACAGATGGCATCAGCTTTTTGCCCGAATTAACCGGAAGCAGGCAAAAGGCTCATCCCTATCTTTACTGGGAATTCCCAGAAACAGGTGGTCAGCAGGCAGTAAGAATGGGTAAATGGAAGGGTATCCGGCAGAACATCAAAAAGGGAAACCTGAAGATTGAACTCTACAATCTGGAGACAGATATGCAGGAGCAGGTGGATTTATCCACGCAATTTCCTGAAATTGTCCGGCAAATGGAACAGATCATGGTGAGAGAGCATGTTCCGGCTCAGCAGGAGATATTCAGGATGAAAGCGATTGGAGATTAGTTGTCATTGTTGTTCTAGAGAAAAAGGCTAAGTTTGCACAACAGAATAAAACTTCTGAACATCTTTACTTCGCAACAGATTTATCGAATTAACAAATAAATGACAAAGTCCCGCATCATCTGGATAACAGGCGCATCTTCTGGTATTGGGGAAGCCTTGGCACTGAGATGGTCTGCAGCTGATACACTTTTGATCTTGTCCGACCGCAACCTGATGCAGGTTGAGGTCGTTGCTGATCAATGCAGGAAAGGAGGAGCTGAAGTTTTAATTGTTCCTTTTGACCTGACCCGAGCCGATGAAATTGCAATGGCTGTCGAAAAGGTAAGATCGGTTACCTCCCACATTACCATTCTTGCCAATGTAGGTGGAATCAGTCAACGCTCGTTGATACTGGATACCCCTTCAGAGGTTGCCCGCAAAATAATGGAGACTGATTTCTGGGGTCATGCTGAACTGACGCGTCTGCTTTTGCCTCACATGATAAAGAATGGCGGAGGAAGTATCGTGGTTTTGAGCAGTTTTTCCGGATTATTTGGTTTTCCGCAGCGATCCTATTATTGTGCAGCCAAACATGCCTTGCATGGATTCTTTGAGACAGTGATGCTGGAGCATCATCGTGACAAGATCCGTGTTACGATGGTTTGTCCGGGGAGGGTAAAAACCAATATTTCCTTGCATGCCTTAACATCAACCGGGCAGGAATACGGGAAAATGGACATTGGTCAGGAGAATGGGGTCTCAGCTTCTTACTGTGCCGCCAAAATTGACAAGGCTGTAAAAAGAGACAGGAAACTGGTGATTATTGGTAAAAAAGAGGTAATTATGCCTTTTTTGAAGAGATTTGCACCCAGGATATTTTTCCTGATAGCCACCCGGATTGATCCGAATGCGTAACCGGGAGAGGTCGCAGGCAGTCAGAATATACATTGCTTTTTTTTAGAATTAAGAATATGAAGGGAATTGTAGTGAGCGGGATCCAGCAACTCGGCATCGGCGTGAAGGATGTGGCCGAAGCGTGGAAGTGGTATCGCAAATACTTTGGTATGGATATCAAGGTGGTGGATGATTGTGCAACGGCCAAACTGATGTTGCCATATACAGGTGGGTTGCCGCAAGAACGCCGTGCTGCTCTTGCACTGAACATGAATGGCGGCGGTGGGTTTGAAATTTGGCAATATACCAAGCGAACTCCCCAGCCACCGGTATTTGAACCGCAATTGGGTGATCTTGGAATTTTTGCTGCAAAGATCAAAACCCGTGATGCAGGTAAAACCCATGCTTGGTTTCTAAAGGAGAATTTAAACGTTAGCGCCATCGCCACAGATCCAGCCGGAAGAAATTTCTTCTTCGTTACTGACCCATACAACAATATATTCCAGGTTATTGATTCACGCAACTGGTTTGGCAACCTGAAAGAGCAGACTGGTTCAGTGTACGGGGTCATCCTTGGGGTTACAAATATTGAGAATTCCAAAAAAGTATATTCCGATATTTTGGGTTATGACCAGGTAATCATCGACCAGACTGGCGTTTTTCCCGATTTTTCCCATCTGAATGGCGGATCTTCCTCTTTCAGACGCGTCTTGTTGAAACATAGCATACCTCGTGCCGGTGCATTTGGCAGGTTATTGGGGGAGAGCGAAATTGAACTGGTGCAGGTAGAGGACCGTGAACCACGAAAAATTTATGAAGGACGATTTTGGGGTGACCTTGGATTTATTCACCTCTGCTACGATATCAATGGCATGGAAAAACTGAATGTTGCCTGTGCCGGCAGGGGATTTCCTTTTACCGTAGACAGTTTTGCCCACCACGAAGGGAACAGTTTTGACATGGGTGAGGCTGCTGGTCATTTTGCCTACATCGAAGATCCGGATGGCACCCTGATTGAATTTGTTGAAACCCATAAACTTCCCATTATCAAGAAGCTGGGACTCTATTTGAACCTGCGAAAAAGAAATCCCAACAAGCATCTTCCAAACTGGATCCTAAAATCATTGAAACTCAGTAGGGTGAAAGACTGATTTCTACGGTTTTTCCAAAACCGTAGAAATCAATCTTGAAGGTTGTTCTGCATGTAGCCAGTGTCCGGCTCCTTCAAAATCAACCAGTTTGGCCTCCGGATAGATCATTCGGATCGTTTGCCAGTCGTCATTGCTTACATATTCTGAATTTAAGCCTCTGGCAAATGTGACGGGATATGCCGTTATCGGAATCCGTTCCTCAAACCATGCAAAGTCCGTCTCGCTGACAATCGATCTGAATGAATCCCTCAGGACTGGGGCATTGATTTTCCACGCAAAAACACCTTCGTGGCTTCGGTGAATGTTCTTCAAGAGGAAGAGGCGGACTGTCTCCTCCTTGATTCTGGTGGTGAAGTAGTCGTCAAGCTCCTTGCGGGAATGAAATTTGGAAAGGTCCGGATCTTCCAGCAACTCCAGAATCATCTCATGTTGCCGGATGTGTTTGAAGCTTCCTGTACCGGCGAGGTAATTCTTGGGTGCTATGTCTACCACCATCAGCCTGTTCACCTTTTCGGGATGTTCTGCCGCGAACCGCATTGCTACTTTTCCACCCATGCTATGGCCAATCAGGTAGGCATCTTTGGTGTTGGTATCTTCATAAAACTGCTCCAGATCGCCAACCATGTCATCGTAAGAATGGGTCGGTGTATGAGGGGAGGCACCATGGTTGCGCAAATCCGGCAGCAAAACAGTAAAATGCTCCTCCAATTTCCGGGCTATGGTGATCCAGTTGTCGGACGAGCCGTACAATCCATGCAGGATGATCAATGGTGGCCCTGAGCCATATTTGCGGTAGAATAAATTCACGTTGCAACTAATTTATAATGTGGAAATTGGGAAATGTGGAAATGTGAAAATGTGGAAAAGGAAAGACAGTTATACATAAAATAAGGGAATTTGTTGATGATCAGTGTGCAAAATCACAAATTCGCCCGAATACCCATTTTCACATTTTCCAATTTTCCAATTTTCACATTTTCTTCAGGCATTCCCTGTACCGCCTGATCGTCTCTTCCAATCCCAGGTAGAGCGCATCAGCTATCAGTGCATGGCCGATGGATACCTCCAACAGGTTTGTAATATGCTGGTTGAAATAGTGCAGGTTTTCCAGGCTAAGGTCGTGGCCTGCATTGAGACCGAGACCATACTTTTCTGCAATTTTTGCAGCTGCGACAAATGGCTGAATGGCCTTTTCTGGATTCACCGGAAACGCTGTGGCATAGGGTTCTGTATAGAGTTCCACCCTGTTGGCACCTACCCTTGCAGCTCCTTCAATCATGGTAGAATCGGTCCCTACAAACAGGGAAACCCTGATTCCGGCCTGCTGAAATTTGGAAACCACCTCTTTTAAAAAGTCATGGTGTTTCAGGGTATCCCAACCGGCATTGGAGGTGATGGCAGAGGGAGAATCCGGAACCAGTGTGACCTGGTGGGGGAGAACTTCCAATACCAGGTCAATGAATTTTGGATCCGGATAACCTTCGATATTAAATTCTGTTGTAACCAGCGGTTTCAACTCCCTGGCATCCGCGTAACGGATGTGTCGCTCATCCGGACGGGGATGGATGGTGATGCCCTCGGCTCCAAAATTCTGGCATTGCAGTGCTGCAAATGTAACGCTGGGTACTGTACCACCCCTACTGTTTCGCAGTGTTGCAATTTTATTTATATTTACACTTAATCGTGCCATTTTTGCATGCATTTAATTAGGTTTGCAATTTACGAAATGATTCTCATTCAAAAACCACTTTCTTTCCGGTCATGATAGCAGAACGTTTAATTTCTGATTCAATTCCAGCTGTAACACTATCCGACAGTGCTTCCAAAGTACTTACTCTGATGGATGTTTTCAGGGTATCACACCTTCCTGTTGTGGTTGATCATGAGTATCTTGGAGTCATTTCGGACAAGGAGATATTTGATGCACGTGATTTTGATGCGCCGTTGTCCACCTTTGTTACAGATCAACTGCTAAAACCTCACATTCACCCGCACCAGCACATCTTTGAAGTAGCAGCTGTTGCATCTGGGTTGGGTGTCACGATCGTTCCGGTGCTTTCTGACGAGCACAATTACCTTGGCTCCATCTCCCGTTACGATTTGTGCAATCAGCTCACAGGACTCTTTTCACCCAACGAACCAGGTGGAATAGTGGAATTGCAAATGTGCGAAAAGGATTATTCCCTGTCACAAATAACCCAGATTATTGAAGGGAACGATGCCCGCATACTTAGTCTTTATACCTGGAAGCCAGGAGGTTCAACAACTGAAATTAATGTGACCATCAAGGTCAATCAATTGGATCTGTCGGGGATCATCCAGACACTTTCACGCTACAATTACGACATAAAGGCCACATTTATGGATCAGACCCCGCTGAAAAGCCTGATCGACGACCGCTTTGATCAATTTATGCGGTACATTAATATTTAAATCTAGTTTGGATGAGAATTGCCCTTTTTGGATGGAACATCGGACCTATTTTTCACGGTAGTATGAAACGCTTGCTGGAGATTCTGAAGCTTCACGGGGCGGAGGTAATTGTCTATGCGCCTTTCCTTGATTTCCTGAAAAAGGAAGCAGCCATTGATCCGGGGAATGTCAGCAGTTTTATTACTGGTGGTGATTTAAAGGGGGTCGATTTTTTTCTAAGTATTGGGGGGGATGGAACCTTTCTTGAGGCCATTACATTTGTGAAGGATTCAGGAATTCCGATGGTTGGAATCAACAGTGGACGGCTTGGATTCCTGGCAGATATTGCCCAGTCGGAACTTGAATTTTCGGTGGAGCAACTCTTTGCAGGAAAATACCTCCTTCAGCCACGCTCCATGCTGAAACTGGAGAACGATTGTGGCCATTTCAGGGATTTTCCCTATGCCTTGAATGAATTTACCGTCCACAAGCAGGACACTTCCCAGATGATCACCGTACACGTTGAGGTGGGAGGCGATCTTTTGAATACTTATTGGGCCGATGGATTAATCGTCTCAACCCCTACCGGAACCACTGCCTACTCCCTGAGCGTAGGAGGGCCAATCATTACACCGGGTTCCTCCAATTTTGTGATTGCTCCGATTGCTCCCCATAACCTTGCTGTCAGACCGGTAGTCCTCTCTGACCAGGAGGTAATTAAACTCTGGGTGGAGGGAAGGGGTGGAAGATACATGGCCTCGCTGGATTCAAGGTCGGTTCCTTTTGAAACAGACATGATCTGGAAAATTAGCAAGTCAGACTTCATTATCAATGTTTTGAAGTTCGAAAATCAATCATTCTATGAAACCTTGCGCAAAAAGTTGCATTGGGGTGCAGACAGAAGAAATTAAATGCCCCATCTAACTTTTTTTGATTGTTTGGAATACCTCAAAACAAAATTTCGGCAGTTTCTGTTACTTTTGTAATCACTATGAAGAGATATCTGCTCACAATATCCTTGTTGTACTGCTTTTTTCTGGCTTATCCGCAGAAATCGGCAGATGTCGGTATCCGGATCGGAGCAGCAGTCTATTGGGGTGACCTGGAGAATGTTGACTATGCAAAGGAGATTACGCCACTGTATGGATTGCTGGGCCGTTGGAATTTCAACAAAAGAATGTCTGTCAGGGGGCAACTGATTTCAGGTAACCTGAAATCTTCCGGTACCTTTCCCGGGGTAAACCTGGCCGAGCCGGAATTTCATCTCAATTACAACGATATCAATAATATACCCTACGAGTTGTACTTGAAAAAGAGTGATGATCGTTACAGTTTCTTCAGGTCGGTACAAACTTTTGAAGCTATTTTTGAATTCAATTTCATGGATTACAAAATGGGTAGTACGACGAAAGACCGTTTTACCCCCTTCCTTTCACTGGGTATTGGCGGCTTTTTCTCCCGATCACCACGGCAGGGAACATTGGTGCTGATCCCCCAGTTGGAGAGTGTTTTCCTTCCCTACAAGAACCTTTACAGGCCCTATCTTGACAACAATCTAAGCAAGACCAACGATACGGATGCCCTGGCACCCATTGTCCCCATGGGCTTTGGCATCAAGTACAATCTCACCAAAAGATTGGGCGCCTGTGTAGAATTGTGTGTCCGAAAAACGTTTACCGACAACATTGATAATTTGAAAGATCCCAAACGTTACCAAAATGTTGATCTGATCAACGGAAGCTATCCAGATGAGTTTACCTCCAGTTTTTTGGTGAACAACGATTGGTATGCCTCCCTGCACCTTTCCCTGCACTGGCAGGTTTGGCAAGACAGGGGAATATGCAAGATAAACGATAAAAAAGTAAAGAAAAGTGCATTCTAAAGAGCTGAATAAGGATAAGATCCCAAAGCATGTGGCCATCATCATGGATGGCAACGGGCGCTGGGCAGAGCAACATGGACTTGACCGTATCTTTGGTCACCGTGAGGGTGTGGAAGCAGTGCGCTCCGTCGTGGAAGGGGCCGGGGAGATGGGGATTGATTACCTTACCCTCTATGCCTTCTCAACCGAAAACTGGAACCGTCCAAAAGAGGAGGTGAATGCATTGATGGGACTGCTGGTACACGCCATCGTTGCCGAGACCGAAAATTTGCATAAAAACAATGTTGCATTGCGGACCATTGGAGATATTGCCTCCTTGCCCCAGGAGGTACAGCAGAAATTGGCTGGTGCTATTGCCATGACGGCCCAAAATACAGGTCTCAAACTGGTACTGGCATTGAGCTATTCTGGTCGTTGGGAAATGGTTGAAGCTGTGAAAATAATAGCCAATGAGTTAAAAAATTACAAAATTGACAAAAGTGACATTAATGAAGAGCTGATTGGGAAATATCTTCCTACATTTGGCCTGCCTGATCCTGAGCTGTTGATTCGTACCGGCGGTGAATTCAGGGTAAGTAATTTTCTTCTTTGGCAGATTGCCTATACCGAGTTGTTTTTTACACCAAAGTTGTGGCCAGACTATCGAAAAGAGGATCTATTTGAGGCAGTTAACGATTTCCAAAGGAGAGAGAGACGATTTGGAAAAACTAGTGAACAAATCAGAATCTGACATGGTCAAAAGAGTTTTTTTTATATTTCTGGCTTTATTTTTGAATGTGCATTTGTATTCACAAACGGTAGCTGACAGTACAAATTTCTCCGTTTTTTATGATAGCCCAAAGCATTATACATTGGCCGGACTGGAAATTAGCGGTATCAGATTTCTGGATACGGAGGTTTTAAAGGGCCTTTCTGGCTTAATCGTAGGGGAGGATATTACCATCCCGGGTGACCAGGTTACCTCAGCCCTGCGGAAATATTGGAAACAGGGACTATTCTCGGATGTGAAAATTTCTGCGACAAAAATTGTTGGCGATAAAATATGGCTGAATGTCTTTTTGCAGGAACGGCCACGTCTGGCTGCCAAGAATTACTACGGTGTTACCAAGAGCGAAAAGGAGGATATCGAAAAACAGGTCATGATGCTGGTAGGCGGCCAAGTTACCGAC
>CAZVTL010000063.1:0-5556 GCA_964630075.1 uncultured Tangfeifania sp. | reverse complement strand
AACCTCGTCAATACCGCTCAAAGGCAAATACTTAGCTTCTTTCAGGGCAAGGGATTCTACAACACGGAAGTAAACATTGTTCAGAGGGATGATACGGCCAAACAGAACCAGCTGATTCTTGACATCAATGTCAACAAAAAGACAAAAGTTAAGATCAATTCAATTGAGTTTGTTGGTGTTCAGGCTTTGAGCCCGCTCGTACTGGAGCGATCCATGAAAAAAACCAAGGCAAAGAAAATTGTCAATTTTTTCTCCTCCAAGAAGTTTTTGCAGGACAAGTTTGAAGAGGACAAGATCAACCTGATCAAGAAATACAACGAAAACGGTTACAGGGATGCCATCATTGTGTCTGATACGATCATCAAGGATACCACCAACAATACAGTTCGGCTGAAATATTGGATTGAAGAGGGCAGGAGGTACTACATACGGAACATCCGTTGGGTGGGGAATACCGTATTGACGGATGTGCAGCTTTCCAGGGTACTCAGTATCAAAAAGGGTGATGTTTTTGACCAGAAATTGCTGGACAAGCGTTTGACCGAAGATGATGATGCCGTCTCCAACGAATATCTGAACAATGGCTACCTCTTCTTCAACTTAAATCCGGTAGAGGTAAAGGTGGAGAATGATTCGATTGACTATGAAATGCGGATCGTAGAGGGTACCCAGGCCACAATCAATTACATCGGGATCAAGGGAAATACCAAAACCAATGAGCATGTGGCGCGCAGGGAGCTCTATACCCGTCCGGGACAGCTTTTCAGCAAGGAAAATATTATCCGTTCAGTTCGTGAACTTTCTCAAATGGGACACTTTAACCCGGAAGCTATCAAGCCGGATGTGGTTCCCCATCCCGAAGACGGAACTGTTGACATCAATTATGAACTGGAGGAGCGTGCCAACGACCAGGTAGAACTCTCGGGCGGATGGGGAGCAGGGATGTTTGTTGGAACGGTCG
The DNA here is from genome assembly GCA_964630075.1 of uncultured Tangfeifania sp. Lineage (GTDB taxonomy): Bacteria > Bacteroidota > Bacteroidia > Bacteroidales > Prolixibacteraceae > CAINVV01. Next base: position 4,595 of record CAZVTL010000063.1, on the reverse strand, counting down.
GATTGAAATTCTCCAACTTCTCCGTGCGGAACATTGGGAATAAAAAGGCCTGGAGACCACTCCCTACCGGGGATGGCCAAACATTGACCCTGCGTGCCCAAACCAACGGCTCCTACTACCAATCCTATTCGTTTTCCTTTACCGAGCCCTGGTTGGGTGGCAAGAAACCCAATTCCTTCTCCTTCTCCATCTATTATTCCAAACAAACCAGCGGTAACAGTGCCTACAATTATGGTGGTTATGGCAACGGCTATGGTGGTTATGGAGGTTACGGAGGTTATGGCGGTTATGGTGGATACGGAAGTGGTTATGGCAGTGGATATGGCAGTGGATACGGCAGCTACAATCCTTACAATTATGAGATTACGGAGAAGATGGGGGTTCTGGGAGCATCGGTCGGCCTTGGTTACCGTTTGAAAAGACCTGACAACTATTTTACCCTGTACCACGAACTTTCCTACCAGCGATACATGCTCGACAACTGGAAATACTTCCTCTTTCAGAATGGTAATTCCAATACCCTGGCATTCAAAACGGTATTCGGCAGGAATTCTATTGACAACCCACTCTACTCCAGAAGAGGTTCCAACTTCTCCTTTTCTGTAGCGCTGACGCCACCCTTCTCCCTCTTTTCGAAGAAGGATTTCAGTGATCCGCTGATGACGCCGGCCGAGCGGTACAAGTTGATTGAATACCACAAATGGTCTTTCAAAGCAGATGTATTTACACCATTGCAAGCCAGGAATGATGCAAAGCTTATTCTGAGAACCAAATTTGAGACTGGACTTCTAGGCTATTACAATACTTACCTGCGTTCTCCTTTTGAATCCTATAAATTAGGGGGAGACGGAATGTCGGGATACAGCTCCTACGGAAGCGAATACATTGGTTTGCGGGGATATGAGAACAACTCACTGACTCCTCCGCAGGGCGGTAACATTTACGAAAAGATTACGCTTGAATTGCGCTATCCAATTACGCTGTCCCAATCTGCAACCATTTATGGGCTTGGATTCTTTGAGGCTGGTAACTCCTGGTACGACATCACGGATTACAATCCATTCAGTGTCAAGCGGGCAGCAGGTATCGGTATCAGGATCTTCCTGCCAATGTTTGGTCTGATGGGATTTGACTGGGGTTATGGTTTCGACGATGGTTACACCAAGGGAACCGGAGGCAGTCAGTTCCACTTCATCATGGGACAGCAATTCTAAAAAGTTTGGCCTGAATTTTGATACATTTCATGAAAAAACGGATGACCATGAAAAAGACAATTGTTGTAGGAATACTTTTCCTTTTTAGCATCACCGCTGGTTTTGCTCAGAAATATGCCTATGTGGATACAGACTTTATCCTTGGAAAGTTGCCTTCCTACATTGCAGCCCAGGAGCAACTGGACAAGCTTTCACAAAAATACCAGAAAGAGCTGGAGACACTTCATGCTGAACTTGACCAGATTTTCAAAAACTTTCAGGCTGAGGTGGTGTTGCTCTCCCAGGACATGAAGAAGAAAAGAGAGGAGCAAATTGTCAACAAGGAGAAGGAGTACAAGAAATTGCAACGCCAGTATTTTGGTCCGGATGGCGATCTTGCCAAAAAACGGGAGGCACTCGTAAAACCCATCCAGGATGAAGTATTCAATGCCATTCAGGCCATTGCAGAACAGGGTGCCTATTCCATTGTCTTTGACAAATCTGGAGGCATGACCATGATCTACACCAATCCAAAATTTGATCTGAGCGATCAGGTGCTGCAAAAACTTGGATATAAAAATTAATATTATAAATTTGCGACATAAAAATTAAAATCAGTGAACATGAGACATCTCTTTAGTGTAATAACTATTTCGCTTCTTCTATTTGTTGGAGCTTCCGCTTCAGCGCAAACCCTGAAATTCGGTCATATTGATTTTCAAGCCCTGATACAAGCTATGCCTGAGCGTGATGTTGCCCAGAAAGCCATGGCAAAAATGCAGACAGACCTTGAGTCACAACTGGCTGTTATGCAAAAAGAGTACCAAACCAAAGGTCAGGAGTATGTGGCCCTGGTGAAGCAACCAAATGTAACCGATGCCATCAGGCAAGCCAAAGAGGCCGACATTCAGAGTCTGCAGGAGCGGATTACCACCTTCCAGCAGCAAGCCCAGGAAAACCTTCAGAAAGAGGAGAGCAAGCAGTTTCAGCCAATTGTCGAGAAAGCCCGTAAGGCGATCGGCGATGTTGCCAAGGAACAGGGAATGTTGTATGTTTTTGAGGTAAATAGTGTTTTGTATTTCAATACTGCCCAATCAACGGACATGATGCCATTGGTTAAGACCAAACTGGCTTTGAAATAGTCTATTTGAAAATATTGGAAGAGGGTGCTGAAGAGTACCCTCTTTTTTATGCTCCAAATTCAGATGTTTCGAATGATTGTTGGAACAAATGGGAATAATTTTGTAGTTTCGATGGTTAAATAAATCTGTATGTCCGAAAAGTACCAGCCCATTGGGGTTTTTGATTCCGGTTACGGCGGATTGACTATTTTCAAAGAATTGCTCAGGGAACTGCCTGAATATGATTACATCTACCTGGGTGATAACGCCAGGAATCCTTACGGTACGCGCTCTTTTGAAGTCGTTTATGAATATACCTGGGAGGCTGTCAGGTACCTCTTCGAACAGGGTTGCCAATTGGTAGTACTGGCCTGCAATACGGCCTCGGCAAAGGCCTTGAGAAATATCCAGCAACTGGATTTGCCCGTACACTATCCCAACCGCCGGGTTTTGGGGGTCATCAGGCCAAGTGTGGAGATGATTCCTGAAATGACCAAAACCGGTCATGTGGGGGTGCTTGGAACCACCGGAACCGTTCTCTCCGGCTCCTATCCGATGGAGATCGCCAAGATGCCGGCTTATAGGCCAATCACGGTCGTACAGGAGGCTTGTCCGATGTGGGTGCCCATTGTGGAGAATAACCTGATTGAGAGCCCCGGAGCGGCACTTTTTGTGGAACAGAACCTTGCATCCATTTTTGAGAAGGATCCCATGATCGATACACTGATCCTGGGTTGTACCCACTATCCCCTGCTATCGGAGGTAATCCACCGTTTTCTGCCGGAAGGGGTGAGACTTCTCAACCAGGGACCCATCGTTGCCGACAGGCTGCTGGATTACCTGCACCGTCACCCCGAAATTGAAAACAAATGTTCGAAATCGGGACGGAGGGAGTACTTTACCACGGAATCGGCACAAAATTTCGACCAGCTGGCCAATCTTTTCCTGGGCAGCGAGGTCAAATCAAAACACATCAAATTGGGGTAAAAAATTGAATGATGGGTTGTAGAGACGTTGCATGCAACGTCTCTGCATGCAACGTCTCTACAGGTTATCAGCAATACATTTTTCCATGACCCCCGCATTTTCCTCCAAAACCTCCAGGTAGCGCAATTGCGACAGGGTCCTGACCAGGTTGTGTTCAGGATAGGAAATTTTGTAGTAGGTATCCCCGTTCAGGTAGTCGGTAAGAAAACGCATGGCTTGTTCCCAAACCATATAACGGCAAGAATAGACAAGATTCTCTATTTCAAGTGGAGTCAGGAAACTCCTGCTTTCTGATAGGTAACCCCTTGTGTAGGATTCAAAATAGTCCTGCTGAAAAGTAATCTTATCCAGTTCCTTTTCATCTTCTGCTGCGCTGTTGCAAAGGGTACGGATGGCATCACCGAAATCGAAGAGGGTGGAGCCCGGCATGACCGTGTCGAGGTCGATAATACAGAGAATTTCCCCCTCTTCACCGTACAGAATGTTGTTGATTTTGGTGTCGTTGTGGGTGATCCGAAGCGGTAATTTCCCTTCGTCCAGCCAATTTTGCAGTTTCAGCATCTCGTCAGCCCTTTGCTGCAATTGGGAAATTTCAGTTTGCATTTCCCCGCATCGTCCGGCCGAATCGAGCGCAATGGCTTCGGTAAATTGCCGGTGCCTGAACATTCCATTGTGGAAATTGGGAATGGTCTCAATCAGTTGGGTACTGTCAAGGTCTGAAAGTTGCTCCTGAAACCTGCCAAAAGCCTTTCCGGCACTCACGGCCTGTTCGGCATGGGTAACCTCTTCGATACCATGGGAATCCCTGATAAAGAGGAACAGTGTCCAGAAATTGCCGGCCTCATCTTGTACATAGCTTTTGCCATTTGCGGCAGTACAATAGTTCATCACTTTGCGGTCGGGTTCAACTTCCCCGGCCGCCACCAGTTTTTTTCGGATGTGGGCCGTAACCAGGAGGATGTTGTTCAACATTCCGGGTACGTTCCGGAAGACAAAATGGTTTTTGCGCTGCAGAATGTAATCGGGATTTTCCGCTCCAAGGGTCCTGATCAGGAACGTATCGTTGATGTGCCCATGGCCGAAAGGCTTCCATTCAGCCACCTGCTCCTGACGGGCGAAAGAGGTTAAAAATTGTTGGATCTGCTGATCGTTCATTATTTGATTAGCTGATTTGTTGAGGTGCTGATGTGTCGATTTGAAAATTATCGCTTTGTACAAATCTTGTTCAATGCTCCGGTAGAGACGTTGCATGCTACGTCTCTATACGTTATTTTTATCTGTTAAGTCGTTGCAT
>CAZVTL010000062.1:0-16821 GCA_964630075.1 uncultured Tangfeifania sp. | reverse complement strand
GTTATTCTATAAGGCTTTGAAGATAGTTTTATCAACTATTTTTTGCAATTATATCGAATTAACCATACTATTCCATTCTCAAATCCAGTTTCAATTGGTCATCCATCAATCGGAAGGTTTTCCTGTGGTGTACCGTTATCCCACACCTGGCGATTGCACTTCTGTGTATTTCGGTAGGATAACCTTTGTTCCGGTTCCAGCCATATTCAGGGTAATCTGAATGGATTTTCAACATGTAATCATCCCGGTAGGTTTTGGCCAAAATGGAGGCGGCTGCAATCGACAGGTAGCGGCCATCCCCCTTCACAAAGCAGGTATGTGGAATCGCACCATACCTTTTAAACCTGTTGCCATCTACCAGGATATGCTGAGGCTGGAGAGCCAACTTTTTCAATGCCTTGTGCATGGCAAGGATGGAGGCATTGAGGATATTGATTTCATCTATTTCCTGTTGATCGCAGATTCCGATGGCCCATGAAACCGCTTCATTCAAGATCAGATCCCTGAGAATATACCTTTGTTTTTCGGATAGTTGTTTGGAGTCGTTCAGGGTCTCGGAGGAAAAATTTGGTGGAAGTATTACAGCAGCAGCAAATACGGGTCCGGCAAGGCATCCCCTCCCGGCTTCATCACAACCAGCTTCAATTATTCCGGGTTTGTCAAAACGCAGTAACATTTGAAATGTTTACTTTCTAAACCATTTAACCACCTTACTCACAGTCCCTCAGTCTTTAAGTCCCTTGATCTTTTTTTCATGGCAAAAGCGTAAACCTGAAGCTCACCCCAATATTTGAATTTTTGGTCCGATAGGCATTTGAAATGTATGGGTTGTTGACGATCCGGTCGTAGAAGAGTCGTACAATAAAGATTTCGCTTAGGTTGTAGTCGGCGGAAAACTTGAAGGACAACGCATCCTGACCGGCTGTAAGCTGTGTATTGGTCTCTACCAATTTGCGCAGCACGGTTTTGTTCTTCCCGTAGGTAATATCGGCCCTGATGTTCAGGTCATTGTTCAAGGTCTTGGAGGTTTTTTTTGTTTTGAGGAATACCTTCATATTCTCGAAGCGGTATCCCATGCCAAGACTGGCTTCGTTGTTGTACATTTCGGTAGCCTGGTTGTTGGCAAGGCTCATGGTTATATTTCGGGATTTTCTGTATTCTATTCTGGTAGTCAGGTTGTTGAGCCAGGTTATATCAATGTCAAAAAGCGGATTGAATGTTTCATTGATGTTGATTGCCATGATATCACGTGCCGGAAGAAAGTTCTTTTGGGCATTCATCATGTAACCAAATCCATCGGTGGCATTTTCGTATTTCATGTTGGAAAGATAGGATCCTACGTTGTAGGTCGATTGGTAGTCATGCATGATGTTCATTGACTTCATGATGTTCTTTAACCCCTCTATTTTACTCACGGCACCCGAATATTGCAATCTCCAGTTGGGTAACATAAATTTGGCCGAGGGGAATGGGGTCAATTCTACCTTGTTCGCACTTTTGCCGGTATAGGCAGCAAAGAAGGAGGGGATTAAAACCTCCTGCGAAGTAGGTCCATAACCTACCGGGAAGTTGGTATTCGGATCAATCGTACCAGGCTGGTAGTTGTAATCAGGATTGGCAATCCGCTGGGCATCTAGTCTTTTGGCTATGATCTCCCTGTTTTGCTGGAAATTGTTCCAACCGGATGAATTCTGCACCACAGCCTTTCCAAGTTTCTCGAACGAGGTACCGATGGAAATGACCGACATGCTGAAGTTTCCACTGAAGGAGTTGTTGTAGGCTCCCCATCCATCGGAAGGTTTGTAGATAAAAAAGTCGGAGCTGTTTTTGGCGAATATCCTGTTGGCCCTCATTTCGATTTTTAGGTCGGGAAAAGGGATAATTTTTGCACGAAGGTTTAGTCGCGTATTGTGACTCATCAGGTAGGGCTTGTTCAGGATAGTATCGGTAGTGATCCAGTTTTTGTTGGCTGCTTCAAGGCCGAAGTTCTCATCCTGTAACCCAAGCACGAAAGGCAGGCCGGGAGCCATGGAAGAACTGTTTCCATCCGAATAGTTGTTGAGTCCAAAGAAACTGGTTCCGGGCATGTAGCCTGATAGGGAGGTTCCACCATTCTCCGAATAGGAGAAGGTAAAATTGTGAATCATCATCAAAAACCTGGCTGTAAGCTCACCCAGATGCAATCCTTCCGCACCGCTCTTCTCCTTTTTGGTGGTAATTTCGACAGACGCACCATCACAATCAGCCAAGGGGGTAAAAATGATCCTGTTGTCATTGACAATCTTTACTTGACCAGCAACTGGCTTTCCGCTTTTGTCCGTGATTTTAACCTGTACGGTTGGAGATCCCAGCTTGTGGAAGAGCGAATAGGGGGCATTTTTCTTTAGTTTGAGGTTTTGTTCCTGGTATTTTTGGGCACTGGCAGGATTCTGCCCCTGGGTATATCTCAGACGATTGTTTTCCTGGCTTTCTCTTCTTCCTTTGCTGAACTCCCCGTATTTTTGATTTACCTTTCGGAGGTAAGGCATCTTGTTGTAAAGTTGCAAAAAGTCTAGCTGACCATTGAACTGGAAGCTATTCATGTTACTGATGGTGTTGCCCAATTCATATGCAGCACTCGTAACAGGAGCCAGGTTCCAGTCATATCCCGACTGATAAACAATGGAGGCAGAGGTCCATTCCATCAAAGGTATTTTATTGATGGGAATTGTATAGGTGGCATTCCAGGTATGGTGGTAGTGGGTATTTCTACCTCCTTCCAGGATCGACCTGAAAATGGTATCCTTTCTTGCCTGGTAAGTCGTTTGGTTCTGACTTCCAAGGGTTACCGGATCGCCTATTCTTGAGGTATTCACTGCGGTAAAGTCAAGTTTTAAACCCCTGGTCAGATCAAATCTGAAATCAAAGTACCGGTTCCAGGTGAAATCTTTCTGGTGCGAAACGGGGAGGATGAAATCAGGATTGGTGATATTTCGGTATTGAAGCTCACTTTGTATATTGTTCATATCGGAACGAAAAGAGAGCTGGGCGGGGGCATAACTGAAGTTGAAATCCCTGATTAGTGCAAGTGATTTTGATTTTAAGAAGGAGACATTTTTAAATGGATCTATTGATTTGGGTCTGGCATTGAAATTGTAATTCAGGAGGGTCCGTGAGTTTTGATTTTTTTCAGTGAGGGTGTTGACATCGCCATGTTCAAACTGGTTGTAGGAATAGGAAAAAGAGAGGTTGGAGAGATCATAAAACCTGGGTTCGCTAGATTTGTTGGGCTTGTCGATCTGAACATTGGTAAAATTGATGCTTTTACGCGAATTGAACTCGATCGAAGTCTTTTTGATGGAATCCCTTTCAGCCTTTGTTGCAGCATTATCCAGGGCATCCGATAGTTTAACATCCTTGTCAACAGGCGAATACTCCGGAGTTGCAATGGATTTGGAGAAACTCATGTACATGGGAATCTTTACCCCTGATTCTGGTTTAAAAAATTTACCCAATTCGAGGTTGGTGGAGATGTCATACTCGCGGGAATCTTCTACAGATCTTGTAGCCATTTTGGAGTCAATGTCACCAAATCCGGAGGTCATCACCCTTCCGGCAAAGGAGTAGGTCCCTAAATCTGCCAGATTTCCGGAGACCCGTCCGATGGCTGCCCATCCTCCCTTTTCTTCGAAGTTGGTAAGCCTGAGTTCATTCACCCAGACCAGTGCAGAACGGCTTCCGGAGGTATGCCCTTTACGGTTACCAACACCAATCATCATGACCGATACTTCCGACAGGTCGGGATTACCTTTGATTTTAAGCCTGTTTTGGTTGCTGTTTACCCCTTGATGGATCTGCTCATAAATAGCTCCCATGGTGACATTTGAACCGTTGGAATGCATTTCGGCATTTCGTTCCAATTTTAATTTAATCAATAGATCCAGCGGGATATAGACCCTGTTTTCAGAAGGCCAAACGATGTACCTGTCACTCTCTTTGTCGTTGGCATAATAACCAGGTGGTGTAAGTTTGAGCGGCACTTCATACTCGTAATAATTGTACTGAAAATCTGAACCTATGCGCACAAAGATGGAGAGCTCGTTGTCTCTCAAGGGTTCACCCTCCAGTTTTTCGGCATGTACTTCCAGTTTCAGGTTTTTGTACCTTCTAAGGTCTACTGCAGTAGATTTGTAGGCTGCTTTGGCTTCTCCCGGTTCAAGATCAGCAACCCTTAAAACGAGGGATTGCTCATTAAGTTCACGCAATTGGGCATTGGCTGGGTCAATCACCCTATCCACCCCCGGAGGAAGTACATAATTAACGGGTTTACGGTTGCTGTTTTCTTCAATATTAATGGCAGAGAGGTCAAATTGGGTATTGGGAGAGGTGGGTGTTCCATCTGTATTCAAGCTCTTGTCGTATCTTCTCCAGTTTGAGCGAACCAAATCCAGAGTTGCAAAACGCAAAACCACAGGTTTTTGCCATCCATTCATCAGCATCCTCATGAAACGGATGGATCTGAAGTCATTGATGGTTCCATAGGTTTTGGCGGGCTCTGTGATGGGTACTTTGAATTGGTACCAGGTAATCTCTGACTTCTTACCACTTTTGAGGGTCACTTCAGACTTTTTAATGTCTGTAATGTAATTTTTCCCCAGTGCCATATTGTTTTTGTCAATCCGGAGATTGTACTGGAAATAGGCCTCACTTTCGTTGAGGGTATTGTCATCGTTGATATCCTCCACATCTGGAATGGAGGTGGCTGCAGTTGGATAACTCTCTGTCGATTGATCAGTTGTAGGCGAGTTGCCATCCATATTGCTGAAATATTTGTACCGTTCAAGCAGGTTCTTTTTCTCCTTGTCATAATCACTTCCCCTGAAGTAGTGAAAATTGTCACTCGAGGGATCCTCTTCTGCCCGGGCAAGGGCTTCGGGACTGACCAAAGGCAAAAGTGATCCCAAAAACTGCTTGTAAAAGTCTTTCTCGTCTTTTGTATTCAGACCGTCCATGCCTATGTCCTGGTAACTTCTGGAGGAAGATGAGTTGTCAAACGCCTTGACCAGCGACTGTTGTTTGGATACCCTACCCCAGGTTGTAACATCCAGGCTGGTGAAGTCATCGGTTGTGGGCAAACCATGTTCAAAAGATTTTCGTCCGTCCCGGAGAATATCCTCTGATACAGTTCCCAGGTGAAATACCAGATTCCCGCCTGGGTTTTCTGCTCCGGTTTCATCTTCGGCAAATGGATCCATCATCCAGAATTCGATGTACTCCACATTGGTGGCTTCGAAATCACTTGTTTCAATTTTTCTCATGATCCCACCCCAGCGGCTCGCAGGATTGGCAAGTTTCCCATCTTTTGTGATACCCGATGAAAGGGCGGTCGGAGCAGTTTCGAAGTTATAGGGTCCTCTTTCGGTTGGATAGAAGGCAAGGTCCAAGGTTGGAATGTTGGTAGGTTGTCCGATTGGGTTTTGCTTGTTTGGAAATATCTCAGCCTGAAATACCTCCCTCACGCGGTGGTCATCCAGTAGCTCCTCCTGGATCAGGTAGGAGGGGGCCGTATTCCTTTGCATAAATGGATCAATTACATACCAGGAAAGCATCGCCCTGTTGTACCCGTAAGCGAGGTCGTTGATAAGATCTCCTTCCGGAAACTGCTCATTTCCCTGGGGCGTACTCGCAAGTGACCAGCCAATAAATGATTTTAGGTTGATTGGGGTCACCGTACCTTCGAAATCATCCAGGTAGACGGCTCCCTCTTTGGAGATGGCTTTGGAATGTCCGGGGAAGAGTCTGGCCCACTCCATTTCGACGGCTATTTTTGATTCTTCCGAGGTTTTTAAAAACGGAAGCGCATTTACCATTTTGGTAACAAATGGGGCAGAGGAACTGTACGAGCCATTGAAACCAACCATGGTATTTGCAATCGGGTCTTCCCCGTAGCTCACTTTTTGGGTCAATGGTTTTTCCAGCAGGTACATGACTGTAGAACCGATGTTGAAATTTTCGCTGATCTGGTAATTCAGGTGAGTTCCCAGCATCGTTTTTCGCTGCATGCTGAAAAGATCCTGGCTCTCAGTGGTAATGGATATGGGTGTACCTGATTCAAGGAGCCCCTGATTGATTACTTTAACCCTCCCTTGTGTGTAGTCTACAATGAAATCAACATCCTCCTGAAGCTGCCTGCCTCCGGCCATTACCTTAACAGATCCTCTGGTGATGTTGAGTGCATCCAACGAAATTTCAGAATTGGACAATCCTTTGAAACTTCCTTCCATGTGGTATTTGTTCTTTTCAGCATCCTGTTCTGCGACGGTTTTTGTGTTGTTGTAGAGGGAGGAATAGACATATCGCTTTATGGCATCTGCCTCTCCGTTCATTTTTTTCTCAAGGTTTGATCCAAATGGCTGCACCACTGGAAAGATAATCCTGCCTTTTTGAGCATCGACGGTGATGCGTTCCACAAAGTCAAAGATGCCATCCGGGTAAGGATCCAACTGGTTGTTGAGGTTGTCGAGATTCATCACATTCAGCAGGTTCTTCTCCTTGAGCGGACCATCCGGCAGGTAATTCAAATCAGTTCCTGAAGCATCGTTTCGGTATAGAATATCGAGTTTGAATCCGTCGTTGGAAAGTCCCTGGGCACGAATGTTGTAAATATTTTTCATCATTAAGTTCCAGTTTTTGAACTTGGGATTCAGATTGGTGCCTTTCAACATTTTAAGAACCAGTGTATTGGGAGCATCAATACCATCCGTCGAGAATTCTCCAACCTGAAAGGTTTCTCCGTTGGCTGTATATTGGTAGGCAATGGCAAGGATTTCATCCGAATTCAGCGCCATATTCAGGGAGATATATCCCAATTGTTTGTTGAGCGAGTATTCAGTCGAATCAAGCCTTCTGGCATTTTCAATCTTCTCGTAATCCCGTCCGGCAATAAAATCCCGCTGGGAAAGTGGTTTGAGGGTTTCGTTAAGTTTGGCAATGTCCCGGATGTTGGAGTAGTTGCTGGTCAACTCTTTGTACATCCCATTGATGTTGTTGTGCGGGAGTTGGTTGAAGGGGTAAATCAGACCAGGGGTGTCTCCAAACTCGGAGATCATCTGATTTTGCTTGTATGGTCCGAATTCACCAAGATCAAGTAGGGCCAGAATGTTTCGCGATTCCTGGAAATGGCTTGATTTGTTGGTGACCCAAACTTCAACTTTGTTGAGGGTGACAGAGGTTTTGAGGATGGGTATTTCTGAAAGAGCCTGATCATAGGTGACGTAGAAATGGTGCCCCAGAAAGAAGTTACGGTTTGCCTCGTAATTGGTTGCATTGATCTCAAATTTGGTCCTTTCGGCTCCCCCTTCCGTATTGATGACCTTGGTTTCCCCTTTTTGTTGAGAAAAGAGCGTTGAAACTGAAAGTTTGCCAAACTGAAGGTCTGTTTTTACCCCGAAAAGGTTGGTCCCACCGCGAATAAGGGTACCTGTAAGTGGCATGGAGACATTTCCTGCTTCCACATTTCTTACAATTTCATCTTCATCCCCGGTGTAGTTGAGTTTTATTTTGTTCTCAAAATCAAAAGTGGCATCTGTATTGTAATTGAATCTCATCTTCAGCCGGTCTCCAATCTCTCCATCCAGACTAACATTGATCTTCTGTTTAAAATCGAAGGTAGTATTGCGCTGCATTTTGGTTGGGATGGCAGGATTCTCAATTTTGTTGCTCTTTAGCCCGATGGTCATTTCAACATATCCCTGAGGCCGGATATTTACAACACTGCTTCCAAAAACTTTGTTGAAGGCCTCTCCGCCAATCTGAAACTGGGGAATAATTTGGGATCGGCGGTCGAGTGATTGCTGGGACATTTTTTTTCTCCAGTAACTGTCAATGTACTCTTTCAGATCGCTTTGCAAATATTCATGCAAACTGAGTGATCCAGGCAGACGGGTTTCAATGGATCCGGCTTTTTCCGTGATGAGGTATTGCCCGGTTAGCGGATCGTAGGATATTTCTGTAGTAATGTTGGATGGTTTTTTCAACAAAAAGGCAGTACTGTCTTTGCCATGCAACTGGGAAAACGGACTTTCTTTCCTTTTTGGCTCAAGGTTTGTCTCAGTGGTATCGGCTAAGACGGATTCTTCTGCACTCGAAAATAAGGCATCAAACCTCCCGAGTACAGCATTTGCAGATCCTATAGATGCGTTGCTGCGCCCAAAAAGTGCAAAACATGCAGAGAGCAGTGTTGCAATGAAGATTTTGAAGAGTACTTTTTTCAATTTGGTCAAAAACTCTTTAACGCCAACTTGATCAGGTTTTCAACAGTAATTGCCGGTTGTTCGGCAAGCACCTGGTCTATCAGTTTTTCGACTGCTTTTTTATTGAAGCCAAGCATTTCCAAGGCTGACACCGCCTCATCACGAACAGGGTTTTCAATCGACCGAAAAAGAAGATCACCAGCAGGCATTTTCCCGATTTTATCTTTCAGGTCTATGATGACACGTTGAGCTGTCTTGATCCCAATCCCTTTTATACCCTTCAATAGTCCCACATTCTCAACAAGAATTGCGTTTTGCAGCTCTTCCGGTTTGTGGGATGAAAGCATCATGATGGCAGTGTTGGCCCCAATTCCATTCACAGAGATCAACATCCTGAATAGTTCACGTTCACTCTGATCAAAAAAGCCATACAAGATATGCGCATCTTCACGAATGACCTGATGAAGGAACAACTTTACCTTGTCCATTCCATGAAGCCGGGTATAGGTTGTTAGTGAAATATGGACCAGATACCCAAAATCATTTGTTTCTACGACAATCCCGGCAGGAGTCAGACTAATTACAGATCCTTTTATGAATTCGAACATGTTCAAATGTTTTAAAAAATGTTTATTCCCCTCCCGTCCTGTCGATTTCGTGGTGTTTCAATGGATTTTTGGAGAGAGACCTGTAGATTTTCCTGGATTCGGTGACATCTATGGCCAGGTAAATGGCATTTCGGAAGGAATCTTCAGCTGCCACTCCGGTCCCTGCAATATCGTAGGCAGTCCCATGACCTGGGGAGGTTCTAACGATAGGCAATCCAGCAGTAAAGTTAACCCCGGATTCAAAGGCAAGTACCTTAAAGGGTATCAGTCCCTGGTCGTGGTACATGGCCAATATGGCATCAAATTTCTTGTAATCTCCGGAGCCGAAAAATCCATCAGCCGGGAAAGGCCCAAGGGCAATGATCCCCTCTTCGTTGGCTTGTTTGATGGCAGGGTAGATAATGCTCTGATCTTCTGTGCCAATTACCCCATGATCTCCTGCATGGGGATTTAAACCCAAAACTGCAATACGTGGTTTTCGGATGGAAAAATCCTCCAGTACAGTTTTGTGAAGGATTCTGATGTTGGACACTATTTTTTCCTTTGTCAAAGCCTGGGGAACTTGTTGAAGTGGAATATGTCCGGTCACGACACCAACCTTCAATTGGTCACTGACCATTAGCATCATGTAATTTTTTGAGGCGAACTCATTGGCAAAGAACTCCGTATGCCCCGGAAATTTGAATTGATCTGACTGTATATTCTCTTTGTTGATAGGAGCCGTGACTACTGCATCAATATCCCCGGATTTCAAATCCCGAATGGCCGCCTGCAGTGCCAACAGCGCAGCTTCTCCGGCTTCAGGGGTTGATTTGCCCAATTCAACACGGATTTCTTCATCCACACAGTTGATGATGTTGACCCTCTTGGCATTTGCATCACGTGCATGGGCTATCTGATTGAAGGTAAAAAGCTCTACATCCAGCGCTTTTCTGTGGTAGGCCGCTACTTTGGGAGAACCATAAACTATTGGTGTACATGATTCCAACAATCTACTGTCAGATAGTGTTTTAATAATTATCTCATATCCAATCCCATTGATATCACCATGGGTTATTCCTATTCTCAGTTTATGTGGCTCCATACGATTCGTTGTTGGTTTGAACGATTTTCGGTCGTTCCCATTATTTGTCAAATTTAAACTTTTATTCAATTAATCTTGGCTTAGCCTACCGAATTTGGGTTGGGACTAAGTTGCAGCAAAATGGCGTCAAAAAATTCGGACAAAAGCCTTACCCCTGTAGCGGTGCCCCCAACACTGCGGTAATGATCTGCAGCATGCAGGTAGGATGGACCAGCAATGTCGAGATGAATCCATGGGTAGGTGACAAATCGCTGCAGGAATTTGCCTGCAGTAATGGCACCGGCCTCTCCGCCGCCAATATTTTTCATGTCAGCAATGCTGGATTTGATCATCTCATCGTACTCCTCCCAAAGCGGAAGTTCTACCAGGCGTTCATTGACTTTTTCTCCGGCCTTCCTCAACAAGTCAAAAAATTCACCGCTTTCATTTTCCATGGCTGCAATCCCATGAGTGCCCAGTGTCATTGCTGCAGAACCGGTCAAGGTAGCCAAATCGATGACCAGCATTGGATTGTATTTTTGTGCATATACTAGAGCGTCTGCTAAAATTAGCCTACCCTCTGCATCTGTATTGAGAACCTCCACGGTGGAACCATTGGAAATTGTGATGACATCTCCGGGTGTGATGGCATTTCCCCCGGGACGGTTGTCAGTGGCAGGAACTAGTGCAACCAAATGAAGTGGTAGATTTTTTTTGGCTGCCACCTGGATGGCCCCAGCCACAGCGGCTGCTCCTGCCATGTCGCTTTTCATGTAATCCATTGATTTTGCTGTCGGCTTAAGGCTAAGCCCGCCAGTATCAAATACGACCCCTTTGCCCACCAGCACCAACGGCCGACTGTTGATCGGCTGCTCCGGTTTCCATTCCATAATGGTAAAAGTAGGGGGATCGAGGCTCCCCTTGTTCACCGCAAGCAATCCACCCATTTCAAGCTCCTCAATTTGCTGCTTGCCAAGTATTACTGTCTGATAACCACTTGTATCACCTGACTGCTTAAAGACCTGACTCAATTCTTCAGCATTCAAGCCAACCACAGGTTCATTGACAAGATCACGTGCTGAAAAGACCGCATCAGTGACAATGGATAGCTCGTGCAGTTGCCGGTCGCTGAGAAGATCCCCGCACAAGCAGATTTCCTTCAATGAATTTTTTATTTTGGCGGCTTTCGTATTGTATTTCAGAAACTGGTAGTTTCCCAGAATTATTCCTTCAGTAAAAGCAAGCAATAAGTCCGGTTTTTCAAGCATGGAGGTAACCCCCAACCTTTCGATTTTCTCTTTTTTTGCCCACATGGCAATTTCATTGCCTTGCCTTCGCCAGGCTTCCAAAGCATGGTTGTCACTCTTTGGGGTAGGTATAATGGCAATCAATAACTTGCTGGATAGTCGGTTGATCTCCACAAGATGCTCCTCCATGCTCAGTCTGGTGTTAAGGTAAAGATGCTCTTCCTTACTCAAAGGCAATTGAGCATTGTTCTCACTCCCCTTTAAAAGGAGGATATGGTTGTCGAGAAGCGACTCCGAACAGTTTTTTGTTAATTTCATGGTATTTGACCTTCTATATTTGATAACTATGGCTTTTCTGCGGCATCCGTTTTGAAACGTATGCTACAACTATTATTCAATGTACTCCTGATGCGCTGTTGAAAAGGATGAACCAATGTCTGGCACCTGTTCAAAAAGCATTTGCTCAAAATTACTACCTTTAACCCAATAATTGACAGTTGCTGTACCTATTTGTAAACCCATTGGAGGATAAGATGTTTGATTTATTGCTGCAAAGGGCGCTCAGGCTCGAACCATTGTCTGCTCAGGAGGGATTATTGCTTTTCATGGAGGCACCAACCTCCGTTTTAATGTGGGTTGCCGATGCATTGCGACAACAACACAAACCAGGGAATGTGGTTACCTGGATGATTGACAGAAATGTGAACATTACCAACATTTGCATATCCGGCTGTACCTTCTGTAATTTTCACAGGAAAATAAATGGTGAGGGAACCTATACTACCACCATGGGGGAATACCAGGAAAAGATCGAGCAAATGATAAACCTTGGAGGAAGCCAACTTCTCTTGCAGGGAGGTATGCATCCACGCTATGGCTTAAAATTCTATACAGATTTGTTTGGCGAGCTCAAGCGGAAATATCCTGCTGTGAAACTGCATGCACTCGGTCCTCCAGAGGTGGTTCACATTGCCCGAAAGGAGCGGATCTCCTACCGGGAAGTGCTGGAAAAACTGGTGGAAGCTGGTCTTGATAGTCTGCCTGGAGCGGGGGCGGAGATTTTGTGTGACCGAATCAGGAAGGAGATCTCTCCGGGGAAAGCCTCTGCCCAGGAGTGGCTGGATGTGATGAAAGATGCTCACCAAATGCAAATGCTTACATCCGCGACCATGATGTTTGGCCATATCGAAACACCCCTGGAGCGAATGGAACACCTGGTGAAACTGCGGGAACTTCAATCGCAAAAGCCTGTGGGAAGTCCTGGATTCAAAGCATTCATACCATGGCCATTTATGTCGGATGGCACCTTGTTGGGAGAACATAAAACATTCAGAAACACACTTCCGGTAGATTATATCAGAATGATTGCTTTAAGTAGGATCATGCTGAACAATTTTGAAAATATTCAGGCTTCTTGGTTGACTGTTGGGAAGGAGACTGGTCAGCTTGCACTGCATGCAGGGGCCAACGATCTTGGATCCATCATGATTGAGGAGAATGTGGTTTCAGCAGCCGGCGCCTCTTTCTCGATGAATGCCCTTGAGATGCAAAAATGCATTCTGGATGCCGGCTTTGTACCCCGGCTTCGAAACCAGGGTTATGAGTTGATTCTGATGCCTGACAACGTAGCTGAATACCCATTATCACGCTGATAGATAATACTCAAAATAAAAAAACATATTTTGTACCTTTGTACCCAAACGGGAAGGATTCCGGGATTCATTTTGTACGGAAGAGGCTTCCATTTGCGAGTTATAATTAGAAAAAGAAGTTATTGAAATGAGAAAATGGCGTGTTGAAGATTCTGCAGAGCTTTACAACATCAACGGTTGGGGCGTTAACTACTTTTCCATCAATGAGAAAGGCCATGTAGTGGTTACTCCAAGGAAAAATGGAGTGGAAGTTGATTTGATGGATCTCGTGGAGGAGTTGCAGCTTAGGGATGTTTCGACTCCAGTACTGCTTCGTTTTCCGGATATCCTGGATAGCAGGATCGAGAAGATGGCAAGTTGCTTTAAGATCGCCGCTGAAGAGTACAAATACAATGCCCAGGGTTACATCATCTATCCGATCAAGGTCAACCAAATGAGGCCGGTAGTTGAGGAGATTGTTACCCATGGCAAGAAGTTTAACATAGGTTTGGAAGCTGGCTCAAAACCGGAGCTGCACGCAGTGATCGCCATCAATACCGACAACGATTCCCTGATCATTTGCAATGGGTACAAGGATGAGGATTACATTGAGCTTGCTCTCCTGGCTCAGAAAATGGGTCGAAGGATCTATCTGGTGATCGAGAAGCTGAGCGAAATGAAACTGATCGTCAAGATTGCCAAACAGTTTAAGATCAGACCAAATTTGGGAATTCGCATCAAGTTGTCCAGCACTGGTAGCGGGAAATGGGAGGATTCAGGCGGGGATGGCAGTAAATTCGGATTAACCTCCAGTGAATTGCTGGAAGCACTGGATTACCTGGATAAAAATAAGATGAAGGATTGTCTTCATCTTGTCCATTTTCACATTGGAAGTCAGGTTAACAAAATCAGGAGAATTAAGCTGGCGATGCGGGAAGCTTCACAGTTTTATGTCCAGCTCCACAAGAATGGCTTTGAAATTGATTTTGTGGATATTGGTGGTGGTTTGGGGGTTGATTACGACGGTACCAGATCCTCCAGCGAAAGCAGTGTCAACTACAGTATCCAGGAGTATGTGAATGATGTAGTTTCCACACTGGTGGATGTTAGCGAGAAAAATGCCATCCCCCATCCCAATATTATTACAGAGTCCGGTAGATCACTTACTGCTCATCACTCGGTCCTGGTTTTCGAGGTACTTGAATCTACTACCCTCCAGCGATGGGAGGAGAATGAAGAGGTGAGTCCTGACGACCATGAACTGCTACGGGAGCTTTATTCCTTGTGGGATACCCTGAATCAGCCGAGGATGTTGGAGACCTGGCACGATGCGCAACAGATCCGGGAAGAAGCACTGGATCGTTTCAGTCTGGGTTTGCTGGATATCAGCACAAGGGCTAAAATTGAGCGGTTGTTCTGGTCGATCGCACAAGAGACCTCTCAAATGACAAATGGGTTGAAACATGTTTCTGAAGAATTTTTGTCGCTACCTAAACTGTTGTCGGATAAATATTTCTGTAATTTCTCCCTGTTCCAATCTCTGCCAGATTCGTGGGCAATAGACCAGATCTTTCCGATCATACCATTGGATCGTCTGGATGAAAGACCCGACAGGACTGCTACATTGCAAGATATTACCTGTGATTCGGATGGTAAGATTGATAATTTTATCTCTGTTCGCAACCAATCCTACTACCTGCCGGTACACTCCTTAAAACCAAAAGAACCCTATTACATTGGTGTCTTCCTGGTGGGTGCCTATCAGGAGATACTCGGAGATCTTCACAATCTGTTTGGAGATACCAATGCTGTGCATGTGTCGGTGGATGAAAAAGGATATTCAATTGATCAGGTAATTGACGGAGAAACAGTTGCAGAGGTCTTGGAGTATGTTCAGTACAATCCCAAGAAGTTGGTAAGAACAGTCGAAACCTGGGTAACATCCTCTGTAAAATCCGGAATTATCAGTGCAGAGGAGGGAAAGGAATTTTTATCCAATTATCGGTCAGGCCTCTACGGGTATACCTATCTTGAATAGAAGGGGCTAAACCATGACAAATGCCACCCATTCCAGTAAGGGAAAGTTATTCTTGCAGTGGCTTGGCCTCTGTTTGGGTTTTTCATGTATGGTTATGCCGCTTGATGCTCAGACCTATTTGCAAGTGGTTAAGGGGAGGCTGTTGGATCAGGAGTCAAGACAACCCATTCCGGAAGTCATTTTACATTTTTCAGACCAGAAAACGGAGGTTATTGCATTTACCGACGCCCAGGGAAATTTTAAGACAAGGCTTCCTTCGGGAAGATGGGATCTTTTGATCTCCCACATCGGATATGGATCCATTCTGCAGAATATTCAGGTAGGAACCGGAAAGGAGGTAGTACTTGAATTAACCTTGGAGGCAAAAGTATTTCAAACTGCGGAAATTGAAGTTTCTGCAGGGAAGAAGAGCTGGCTAACACCTGCAAGCGGATCGAGTATTCGTACCCTGCAAAGTCAGGATGCTGCCAGGTTTGCCGGAGGTTATTACGATCCATTGCGTATGGTGGCCAATTTTGCTGGTGTAACGAGTGGCAACAGCGATGAGAGCAACGAAATAGTGGTGAGAGGGAATTCCCCGAGGGGAATGTCCTGGCGGCTCGAAGGCCTCGAAATACCAAATCCCAACCACCTGTCCAATGGTGTTGGCAACAATGGCGGTGCATATTCCATGGTATCTACGAATGTATTGGCCGATTTTGATTTCTACACCGGTGCTTTTCCTGCAGAATATGGGAATGCATTGTCTGGTGTGATGGATTTGAGATTGAGGAAGGGAAATACAGAAAAACATGAGTTTGGTGTTCAGTTGAGTGTGGTTGGTGCCGAAGCCGCAGCAGAGGGACCCATTGGTCATTCTACCGGCAACTCCTTTCTTTTTAATTTCAGGTATGCCAATTTCAATGTGCTGCAGAAATATGGCATTATCAGCATACAAGACCTAAGTATCATTCCCAACTCTGTCGACTGGACCTTCAAGATGAATTTCAGCGGAAAGAAGATGGGAGAGCTGGAGTTCTTTTCAGTTGGCGGAAAAAGCAAGGCAGGAAATGAGCCTACCACCAACGAAGAGGATATTTCGAATGGAATCAACAACGATGATTTTTTAGAGAAGGGCGCTGTGTCAGTTTTTGGTCTCAGGCATTTGAAGAATTTCAGGGATGGCAAAACCTATATCCGAACCATTGTCGGTTTTACAAAATCCAATGAGGAGGCTCAATCGGGATACCTGGACACCAATTTTGTCCATACGGTCAGTAGGGAAGACCATTTTGCGGCTCCTATGCTGAGAAGTACAGTGATGATCAACCGAAAAGTTAACCTGAAGAACTCTTTTCGTGCCGGACTGGAATACCATACCACCTTTGCTGATATGTATAGTTTGAGGAGGCAATCAACAGGGAAAATGGATACCCTTGTGAATCAGCAGCGCAGGAGTTTCTATACCCAGGCCT
The DNA here is from genome assembly GCA_964630075.1 of uncultured Tangfeifania sp. GTDB lineage: Bacteria > Bacteroidota > Bacteroidia > Bacteroidales > Prolixibacteraceae > CAINVV01. The sequence goes on along the minus strand of CAZVTL010000062.1, from coordinate 549 downwards.
ATTTTCAATGGAAATACAAGCCGGTGGAGTTTTTTGAACTGGTTCCATCCATACATTCTACTTTTACAGGGGTTAACAGAGAAATGACCCTCGAACCGAGGCTTGGGATGCTTTTTAGGCTCCCCGGAAATCAATCCCTTAATTTTGGTACTGGACTTTATTCAAGACAAGAGCCACTACCTGTATACTATTTCAGGGTGAAGATGCCGAAAGTCGGGCGCGAAATTGTGAATGGGGATTTAAAAACGACCAAGGCATTCCATTTCGTGGCAGGTTACCGCAAATCATTTTCAAAAGAGTTGAGGTTATCTTTGGAAGGTTACTACCAACACCTTTACGATGTTCCCATCAGTGAATACCGAAACAATACCTTTTCGATGGTCAATATCTCGGAAGGATTGCCGGATATTGATCTCAACAACGAGGGTATTTCAGACAATCTGGGATTTGAGCTTACCATTGACAAATCCTTCGCAGCCAATTATTACCTGTTAGGTACTGTTTCCCTATTTGATTCCAAATACAGAGCCTCCAACAGCTATTGGTATT
>CAZVTL010000061.1:0-16939 GCA_964630075.1 uncultured Tangfeifania sp. | reverse complement strand
TTGGACCCAATAGACCGGCGATGGAGGGTAAGATTAGGGTGTAGACCAATCCGCCAGCCAAACCTCCCAAAATGCCCACCAGTGCATCCAGCGAACCCTCTCCCGCTGAAACCATGACCGTGCCGGGACAGTAACCAAGAATGGCCATCCCTGATCCAAATATAAGACCGCCAAGGACGATCCCACCCACAAGCAGAGGTTTGATATGGTAAGAGGCGAATCCGAGCCCAATTTCCAGATTCAAAAGTATGACCCCGGTTCCGATGGCAAGGGCAATGGCCTTTGCAACCTTATAATTTTCGAGCGTTGCCATTCCGCTAATGGTATCAAACCGGTTTAGTCTGGCACTTTGGAGAAGGATGCCGAAGAGGAATCCAAAGATGAGTGAGCTCATTTTTTTTCTGTTTTAGTGAACTGGAATATCTTTCAAAGATAGAAAATCGGGCCAATTTTAATTAGATTTGTTGGTCTGTTCTCCAATTAACAATGAAATTTTGTATGAAGAATTTTCTATCGCTCGCTCTTTTAGTTATTCTCTCTTTCGCGCTCCATGCTCAAAATGGCAAAGTTGTTGAATCATTGGTTTTTACCTCTAAGTCAGGTTCTACAATGAATTATTCGGTCTATCTGCCGGGAGATTATGCTACCTCTCAGCGAAGTTATCCTGTTGTCTACTTGCTGCATGGCTATTCTGACGATGAAACCGGGTGGATTCAGTTTGGGGAGGCCGGCAGCATCGCAGACAAGGGTATTTCGGAGGGTAAAATTGCTCCCTGCATCCTGGTCATTCCGGATGGTAAGGTAACCTGGTATTGCAATAGTTTTGACGGAAAGATAAGCTGGGAAGATGTTTTTATCCAGGAATTCATGCCATGGATTGAAAAGGAATACCGAGTCAGGCAAAAGAAGGAGTTCAGGGCCATCGCAGGACTCTCTATGGGTGGTTATGGTGCGCTGAAACTCTCCATGAGGCACACGGATCTTTTTTCGACCTGCGTCGCCTTGAGTTCAGGCACTTTTACCAACGAGGAGATCCTCAAAATGGGTGATGCCGATTACAATCGCTATTTTTCCGGGTTATTTGGTAAAGGTTTGCTTGGAGAAGCGCGTTTGAGTGAGGCCTGGAAAGCCAATAATCCGCTGGATCTCATTCATTCAGTCCCGCTCAACCAACTCAAGTCGGTACGATTTTGGATCGATTGTGGCGATGACGATTTTCTTTGCAATGGCAACTCTCAATTGCATGTAGATATGAAGAAACTGGGCATTCCGCACGAATACCGCGTGCGTGACGGTGGCCATCAGTGGAGTTATTGGAGAACCGGACTGGCAACAGGGTTGGAATATATAGGGGAGAAGTTCCACCGCTAAATATTTTGGATTTTCGATTTTGGATTTTGGATTGCGCACCGATCTTTATTTTTTGTGAATGACACACTAATGTTGATTAGCCGTATTCCAAAATCGAAAATCCAAAATCGAAAATTACTTATTAAACAGTATCTTCTCCAAATCAGGTCGCTTGATCATTCTAAGTTCCGAAATCAATTCCCTTCTGAATTCACTCTTGTACCAAAAAAAGAACTTTCGCTGGGCCTGTTTTTGATCAGCCGTCTTGGCCGTATATACTTTCTCGAGTGTATAGGGGTGATATCCTGAATAATAGATAGCAGTGGCAAGCGTCATGGGAGTGGGAGTGAAATCCTGGACCTGCTCCAGTTTGAAATTCAAAGCTTTTGTCTTGGCGGCAAGGTCGGCCATAGATTCCACGGTACTTCCCGGATGGCTGGAGATGAAATAGGGAATCAGTTGTTGCTTTAGTCCATATTTCTCGTTGGCGTTGTCAAAGAACTTCTTGAGTTGGGAAAATTGTGCAAACGATGGTTTGCGCATGATCTCCAACACATCATCCGAGGTATGCTCAGGGGCTACTTTCAATCTGCCAGAGACATGTTTCCCGATCACCTGGTCGAGGTAATCCAGGTTCCCCTTGTTGACCGCCTCATCATCTACCCGGTTAAAAATGATGTCGTAGCGGATACCGCTTCCGATAAATGCCTTTTTAACCCCTTTCAATCCGGCAATCTGGTTGTAAAGGTTGGTCATCGGACGATGATCGGTGTTCAAATTTTTGCAGACAGTCGGGAAGATGCAGGAGGGCCTTTTACAGGACTGGCATATGGAGAGATGGATTCCCTCCATCTTGTACATGTTTGCCGATGGACCACCAACATCCGAGATGTATCCTTTGAAATCAGGCATCGCAGTAACTTTCTCTGCCTCTTTGAGGACGGATGCTTCCGATCTGGAGGCAATGAATTTGCCCTGGTGTGCAGAAATGGTACAAAAACCGCATCCACCAAAACATCCTCTGTGGATGTTGATGGAGTGCCGGATCATTTCATAGGCAGGAATGGTTCCTTTGCCATGGTATCTTGGATGCGGCAGCCTTGTAAAGGGCAAATCACTGTAATGGTCTACATCTTCCACCGATAGGGGAGGCCAGGCCGGATTGATGACCACTGTCTGATCCCCGTGCGACTGAAGGAGCCTGATCTCCGGCTCCATTTTGTTGGACTCCTCTTCAATGATCTTGAAATTACGCGCGTAGTTGATCTTTTCTTCGCGGCACTGCTCCAAACTGAAGAGTTCGTGATCTTTCCAGAAGGCATAGGTGGGAATGGTTTGATCCTTCCCAACCCGAAAGGCAGTCTGGGGAATGTTGGTCATCTCCTGGATCTGACCTCCGTTTTTGAGCTGATCAGTCATCGAGATCAGCGATTTTTCGCCCATGCCATAAAAGAGCAGGTCAGCCTGGCTTTCAATGAGGATGCTGGGCTTCAACTGATCAGACCAATAGTCATAATGGGTTACCCTTCGAAGAGAGGCCTCAATACCACCGATGATCACAGGCACGTCAGGATATAACTTCTTGATGATGTTGGAATAGACAATGGTGGCATAATCCGGACGTGCACCGGCTCTGTCACCGGGAGTGTAGGCATCGTTGGACCGTTTGCGCTTGTTGGCAGTATAATGGTTGACCATGGAGTCCATGCACCCGGCAGTAATTGCAAAGAAGAGCCTTGGCTTCCCCATTTTTTTAAAATCACGCAAATCATCCTGCCAGTTGGGTTGAGGAACGATGGCCACCTTCAACCCTTCCCGTTCAAGTATCCGGCCGATTACTGCGGCACCAAAGGAAGGGTGGTCCACATAGGCATCACCCGAGAAAAGTACCACATCGACCTCTTCCCAGCCAAGTGCCCTAACCTCCTTGATCGTAGTGGGCAGCCAACTGTTCAAATGAAATTCATTCAAGATAAAATCTGTTTTAAGTAAAATTACTTCATTTTGTATTTATACGGTATTTTTGGTGATTGGTATTTAAAAATTAAACAATGGGAGCAAATAGGATATATATACTTGAAATATAGTGCTATAATTTAATTTTTCAATTGGAAATCCGTGGCTGTTTTCAGTTAATTTTAAACTTTAATCAGTTTGTAACCTTCATCAGCACCATATATACGGCTTATTATTTAAATTTGGGAGGATAGGGAACATTTTTGTGCCAGATACTTTCGGATTGAAAAAAAGTAAAGCAATTGTATTCCCGCCTATCATCAATCTTTCTTTCAATAAATTCTGATATGAAGCTGGTAAAACCGCAGGATTTAATCAAAGCTGCTCCTTTTATTCAATACGTTGGGGGTGAGTATTTTGCCAAGATATTGATGCATTTGCTGAGTTTTCACAAGATCAATGATCTTTACGAGAATGTCAGTCAGAAGCAGGGGGTAGAATCTATCGATGCAATTATTAAGTATTTAAATGTCAATTTAGAATTTGATGAAAATGATTTGAAAAAATTGCCGGCTGAGGGTGGTTTCATCACTGTATCGAACCATCCTTTTGGTGGCATTGACGGTATTCTGCTCATTAAACTACTCTCTTTGGCAAGGCCCGATCACAAGGTAATTGCCAATTTTTTGCTAAAAAAAGTAGAGCCAATCTCTGAATTCTTCCTGGCGGTGAATCCTTTTGAGCATATGCCGGAGGCTGGATCCAGTATTGCCGGATTGAAGACTGCCATAGACCACCTGCAAAATGGCGGAGTTTTGAGTCTCTTTCCTGCCGGAGAGGTTTCCACCAATTATGCTTCCTCCCTGATCACGGATCGGGAGTGGCTGGTTTCTGCCCTTCGTTTCATTAAAAAAAGTAAGGTGCCTGTTGTACCCATCTATTTTCACGGCACCAACAGCCGGATGTTTCATCTCCTGGGCCGCATTCATCCTTCCTTGCGTACTGCAAAACTTCCTTCAGAGCTGATCAACAAGAGAAACAAAACCATCAAGGTGAGGATTGGCAATGCAATCCCAGTCAAAGAGCAAGAGGAATTTACAGATATTTACCGTTTTGGGAGATATCTTCGGGCCAAAACCTATTGCCTGGATTCAGGAATGGAAGTCAAGAGGTTCTTTGATTACTCCCTGAAGGGTGAACCGCAGCAGGAGGCCATCGTTTCACCCCAGCCTGCGGAGTTGGTTGAACAGGAAATTGGATTGCTCAGGAAGGAATGGCTGCTTTTCTCTGTGAAGAATTACGAAGTATTCTGTGCACCAACAAAGGTTATTCCGGTTATTTTAAATGAATTGGGAAGGCTCAGGGAGACGACCTTCCGGGAGGTTGGCGAGGGCACCAACAGTGCCACAGATGTGGATGAGTTTGATCTATACTACCATCAGCTGGTGATCTGGGAGTGTGAAGTGAAAAAGATTGTAGGCGGCTACCGCATTGGAATGGGTGCTGAAATTATGGAACAGTTTGGTGTCCGTGGTTTCTACACCCACTCTTTGTTTAAGATGGGCAAAGGATTCAGGGAGACACTTCGGCAATCCCTCGAGTTGGGCAGGTCATTTATTGTCAGTGAATTTCAGCGAAAACCTCTTCCGTTGTTTTTGTTGTGGAAGGGGATACTCTATTTTCTCCTCAAGAATCCGGAATACCGGTACCTGATTGGCCCGGTTAGCATCAGCAATACCTACTCCGAAAAATCAAAGGAATTGATCATTCGATACATTATGGCCAATTTCTACGATTATGAAAAGGCTGCCATGGTAAAACCACGTAATCGATTTAAAGTCAGGACCAACGATCCCCATCTGAACGATGCCTTGATGAACCTGACCGGCGAGATCAGTTCGCTGGATAAATTTATCGGGGATGTGGATCAGAAAAACAATGGACTACCTGTACTTTTGAAAAAATACCTTGGTTTGAATGCAAAAATAGTGGCCTTTAATGTAGATCCAAAATTCAACAATTGTGTCGACGGAATGCTGTTGCTGGACATCTACAACATCCCCAAATCTACCATCGATTCCCTGACCAAAGAGGTAAACGATATGAACCTAATGAACCGGTTCTGCTGCCCCGGTTCAACCACGTAGCGACAAGGCATGCCTTGTCGCTGCAACATTACCGTTCAATCCTGATTCTGGCATCTACTGCAACAATTTTGTCTTTGTTGCCCATGAGGGGATTGATGTCCATCTCCTTGATTTCTGTGGCAAAACGAAGCATGGTGGATAATCTGACGATTATTTCAGCAAATTTTTTGCGACTCACACCACATTTCCCCCTAAATCCCTTAATGATTGGATAAGCCTTTAGGTTACGGATCATCGAATTAGCTTCTTCGAAGGTAAGTGGAGCCAATCCTGAGGTGGTATCTTTCAATACCTCCACAAAGATACCGCCGATGCCGCACATCACCACATGACCAAATTTAGGCTCATAACTAGCGCCCAAAAACAGTTCGATTCCTTCAGCTTGTTCGGCTAATAATATGGCTGTTGTATTTTTGATTTGCATCATTCTGTTGAATTCGACAATCACCATCCCTTCTGAACGTACATTCAGGGTAACTCCGGCTACCTCTGTCTTGTGCAGGGGACCAACCACTTTCATGACCAAAGGAAAGCCTATCTTTCGGGCTGCACGAATGGCTTCAGTTTCGGAGGTGGCAATGATTTCATTCACCAAGGGGATGGAGGCAGCTGAAAGAAGTTGTTCGATTTTGTCAGGCATTAGGTAGCCATTCGGACAACTGTCTATGATTCTTCGGATTTGGGGCACATCCACCCCATCCAGGTAGATCTCCTGGCCGGATGGTTTGGGAGTTAGTTTGACCCTGGTGAGCGCTTTGCCAAGCAGAACTTCGTCAGGAAAATTGACATTTCCATGGGAGAGAAAATAGGCCAGGTCCTTTTTGACGTTCATCACAGAAGGGAGGATGGGATAGATGGGCTTTTTGCACTGCTTCATCTTCCTGTCGAGTACCTCGTAGACATCCTTGACAGAGGTAAGACCCGGACTTCCGAATATTACCGCCATTCCGTCAATATCCTCCAGCTCATTTTCACAGGTGTCGATGATTACATCCAGCTGTTCTGCTGTACCCGTTGCCAGGAAGTCTATCGGATTTTCAACGGAGGAACCGGGATAGAGTGCCTCCTTTAATTTTTGTTTTACCGGAGAATCAGGTATATTGGGGATATTGATGCCCCCCGACTCCAGTGCATCTGTCAGCATTACTGCCGGCCCACCGGCATGGGTGATGATGGCCATGTTTCTGCCCTTCATCTGTTTGGACATCAATACACAGGCAACAGTTGTCAGTTCTTCCCGGCCATAGCATCTTACAATTCCTGCCTTCCGGAAGAGTGCCTCTACCGCAGAATCAGAACTCGCCATGGCTCCGGTATGGGAGGAGGCTGCCCGGCTGCCGGCTTTTGAGCTGCCAGCCTTGATGGCTGCCAGCCTGAATCCTTTTTTGACGAGGGAGGCTGCATGGAACAGAAATTTGTCGGGATTGTGAATCGCCTCTATGTAAAGCAGTTTTACCAGGGCCTCTGCCTCTTTTTCAGAATGGTGATCCCAATATTCAAGCACCTCTTCTACCCCTATCTGAGCTGAATTGCCGACCGAGATCACCCTGGAAAATGTCAAGCCTTTCGGAATGGCCGATTCCATGATAAATACGGCGGTAGCACCTGAACCTGAGACAAAATCTACACCTTTCGTCTCCAATCGTGGGATAGGTTCGGTAAATACACCTGCATAATCATGGGTCAGCATACCGATGCAATTGGGGCCAATTAGACAGGATCCCGAATCATTGACCAATTTTACCAGTGCTGTTTCCAGCTGCTTTCCTTCTTCCCCCATTTCACTGAATCCACCTGAAATGATAATGAAAGCCTTCGTGTTTTTTTCTTTCGTCAATACAGCCACTGCCTCCAGACAACTTTTTGCAGGAATGGCCAGGATGGCCATCTCAACCTCGGGAAGATCTGCCACAGATGAGAAGGTAGGGACTCCCTGCACGGATGCATCATTGGGATTAACTGCATAGAGTTGACCCTTGAATTCATGCTCAAGCAGATTTTTCAGGATCTTACCTCCAGGTTTGGTGATATTGTTGGAGGCACCTACCACAACGATGCTGGTGGGGGAGAGGAGTTGTCTGTTGAGCATGCTGAAGTTATAGAAATTAGTTCTTTTATTTACAAGTGCCTAGAGTGCCTAAAGTGTGCTAAAGTGCCTAGAGTACTTAAGTAAGCAAATATTGGGAGTCCAAACTTTAGGCATTCTAGGCACTTTAGCGCACTTTAGGCACTCTTTCATGCTTGTATTTGAACAGGAACGGAAAAAGCAAACCGAGCACCAGGGCATAGGCTGCAAACACCAACCAGATACTTGGCCAGTCTTTAACCCCCTCTTTGGTGAAAAGGTCGACTACAAAGCCGCTGGAAACACCTCCCAGATAGGCCCCAAATCCATTGGTCATAATCATGAACAACCCTTGTGCACTGGCTCTGATGCCGGGTTCAGCCTCCATTTCAACGAAGAGGGAACCAGATATGTTGAAAAAATCAAAGGCCATTCCATAAATGATCATGGAAAGGATCAGCAGGGCTAATCCACTACCAGGATTACCGAATCCGAATAAACCAAATCGCAATACCCAGGCAAATATGCTGATAATCATCACCTTCTTGATGCCAAAGCGCTTCAGGAAAAAAGGAATGGTAAGGATGAAGAGGGTTTCCGATATTTGGGAAATGGAAAGCAATAAGGTAGGATGCTTGACGGCAAATGAATTCTTGTAAAGATCAAAATTGGAGAAGTCATCCAGGAAGGATCCTCCAAAAGTATTGGTGATCTGCAGGGCTGCTCCAATCAACATGGCAAATATAAAAAATACCGCCATTTTCCTTTGCTTGAACAACACGAAAGCATCCAGTCCCATGGCAGAGAGCCATGAACCATCCCTTTTTGCGCGGGTTGGCGGACAGGCCGGCAGTGTGAAGGCATAGATGGCCAGGAACAATGCTGTAATTGAGCTGACATAAAGTTGAGCCGGAGTTCTTGCCCAGCCAAGCAGGTCGACGATCCACATGGCAAAAATAAAACCAACGGTGCCCCACACCCGGATTGGCGGGAAATCCTTGACCACATCGAATCCTTTTTGCTGCAGGATATTGTAGGAGACGGCACTGTTTAATGCAATCGTAGGCATATAGGCCATGGCATTAAAGAGCATCACCCAATACATCACCGTTGGATCGGTGACGGTGGAGGCCCAAAAGAGCAGGAAAGCACCTGCCAGGTGGCAAATACCAAGGACCTTTTCAGCGTTGATCCAGCGATCGGCGACAATCCCCATCAATCCCGGCATAAAGAGGGCGGCAAGGCCCATTGTTGCATATACACCCCCGACCTGGCCGCCAGTGAACTTCAAGGGCCCCATCATGTATCCGCCCAAAGAAATGAGCCATGCACCCCACATGAAGAATTGCAGAAAGTTCATCAGGGTCAACCTTATTTTTATATTCATAAAGTGATTTACAGTTTGGTTATAAAAACTTAATAGGGCAATAAAACTAAGAAAAATCGGTGAAAGAAAATAGGAGTTTTGTCAGTTGAGGAAATGCTGGGTCTCATGCTTCCATATGGTACCAATTGAAAGAATCGAATGGGAGAGAACCTTCTTCACCCAAAGTCTGATATGTTGTGTTTTGGTCATCTTTATTTCGTAATGATTTGTATGTCAGTGAATAAACAAAATTATCCAGTTAGCAGAATTGTACATTCTAAAATAGGGGTTATTTTTTTCGCTAATAATTTGGAATAAAGAAAAATATTGTATATTTGTACTATACAACTAGTACAATAATACAATAAGACAATGATAAATTTTATTTTGGATCCGGGTGCAGGAACGCCGTTCTATAGGCAGATTATAGATCAAATAAGATTTGGTATTGCTTCAGGTAAACTGAAGACAGGGGAGCAACTTCCAACAGTGAGGTCTTTGGCAGTAACACTGAAGGTAAATCTGAATACCATAGCCAAAGCATACAAGGAACTTGAGATCCTGCGCATTCTTGATACGCAGCAAGGATCCGGTACATTTATCAATGCCAATGGGGTTGTTTTACCTGAAGAAGAAAAGCAGAAAAAATTGGATGAAATCTGCAGGGAGTTTTTGACAATTGCTTATACCTACGGTTTTACGAAAGAAGAGGTGATTACGGAATTACAAAATAACCATATTAATAACAAACAATTATGAAAACAAAAGATCTTTTTAACCCAATTTCAACAACTGTATTCATTGTTGCATCAGCTGTATTAGGAGCTTTGTTTTATCTTAAACTTATTGAAATTCAAATTGTTGTAATTATGTTCCTCTTGACGGTACTTGTTTCCAGCTCGATTAAGATAGCCGATCAATGGGAAAAGGCGGTTTTGTTAAGGATGGGCAAGTACATCGGATTGAAGGGGCCAGGTATATTTTTCATCCTTCCCATCCTGGACCGTGTCATTGATTACATAGATCAAAGGGTAAGGGTAACGGATTTTAAAGCTGATCAGACACTTACAAAGGATACAGTCCCGGTAAATGTAGTGGCTGCATTGTATTGGACAGTCTGGGATGTTGAGAAGGCTGCCCTGGAGGTCCAGGATTATATGACCTCTGTACAGTACATTGCTCAAACCGGTTTGAGAGACATTATCGGAAAGCATGAACTGGCAGACTTGTTGCAGGACCGGGATAAAATTGCAGAAGACCTGCAAAAATTACTGGATGAAAACACCAATCCCTGGGGAATAACCTGCCTGACTGTAGGTATCAAGGATATTACTATTCCACAGGGGTTGTCCGATGCGATGAGTAAGCAGGCGCAGGCTGAAAGGGAGCGCAAAGCCAGGGTGATCCTGGGAACGGCAGAAACTGAAATTGCGGAGAAGTTTGCCAAAGCCAGTGAGTCCTACCTGAACAATCCAGTTGCTTTGCAACTAAGAGCCATGAACCTCATCGGAGAGGGTTTGAAAGAACGGGGCTCGATGATCATTGTTCCCAGCTCTGCCCTCGACTCCATGAACCTGGGAGGGATCAGTGGTATTTCTTCACTTGCTCAATTGAACAGGACAGATCAAAAATCGGAATAAGTTACATGAATAGGTAGCAATAAAAGGACCATTGTTCAGATGGTAGACTTAGCGTTGTCAAAATTAACTGTATAATTTTAAAAGCCAGACCCATGAAAACAATCTATTTGACTGCATTTATTGTTGTACTGCTCTTGCTATCAGCGAATAAGAGTCAATCGCAAACGAATCCGATCCAACTTAACCAGGTTGAGCTAATGAAACAATTTTTAGGTACATGGCAGACTGAAGTAGGGAAGGATACGATTCAGCAAGATGAATATACTGCATTTGGAAGCACAGTAGTAGCCAGCATCACGAATAGCACCAAAGGCAAGGTTTTTTACACCGTTAAGGAATTGTGGGGATATGATGAAAAAACGGATAAAATAGTTTTTGCAGTAGTAACTGACAAATCACCCAATATGATCCTAAACGCATTTTGGTTTACCTCAAATAACAATTGTGAAGGTGTTCCCTACGCAGATATTTCGGCACCTGAGAAGGCTGCCATGAAATATAAAATGGAAATAAAAAATTCAGATGCATGGGTTCTTAAAGTACTGCAAAACAACAATAAAGTGGCTGAAATGACTTTTAAACGAGTTAAAAAGTGAATAAATTTTTACAAATCAAGTAACTGTATCATCATGAGGAAGCCTCAGGAATAGTGTTCCTGAGGCTTCCTCATGATTGAAATGTGTTCACAGACCCTCTAGGAAGAACCAGCAGATTCTTCAGAATTCTGCGAACCTGACATTAAACTTTCTGAACAACTTCAAGATTTGCTTGCCCTACCTCAATGGCTTTTAGATTAAGTGGGATCAGTTTGTGGTGCCGCTCTGGCAACGATTTTTCCAAACCCTTCTTTACATTTTCCAATTTGATGACCGGTTTGGCCTGCAGGAATGCGCCAAGGACGATCATATTGAAAGTGAGCGGATTACCCATTTCGACAGCCAGCCTGGCACCTTCTACCTTGTATATGTTGATGTCCTTTCGGGAAGGGTGTTTGACGACTCCATTGGGATCATACAACAAGACACCACCAGGTTTGACCATTTTTTCAAATTTGGTCATGGATTGCTGGTTGAGAATGATGGCCGTATCAAATTCATGCAATACAGGTGAACTGATCCTGTCGTCACTCAGAATAACGGTAACATTGGCCGTTCCACCCCGCATTTCAGGGCCATAAGAGGGGAACCAGGCAACCTCCTGGTCCTGCATCACCCCGGAATAGGCAAGGATCTTACCCATGGAGAGTACTCCTTGTCCGCCAAATCCTGCTATGATAATTTCTTCAGTCATCTTTATAATTTCTTATTCGGTCCTTAAATTGAATGGTTCCGTAGCATCTTTTCCCCCATCCTTCAAATCACCTAGCGGGAAGAGTGGAAACATCTGTTTCACCATCCAGTCGTTGGATTCAACTGGGGTCATCTTCCAACCTGAGTTACAGGTCGAAACAACCTCTACAAAACAGGTGCCAATATTTTTTTGTGAAAGCTCAAATGCTTTTTTAATGGCTTTTCTGGCTTTTCTCACAGCCCCTGCCGTGTGAACACTTTGGCGGGTTACATAAGCTGCGCCGGGCAACTGGGCAATTAATTCGGTAATTTTCAATGGATAACCATTGAGGTCAACATTCCTGCCGTAGGGAGTGGTGGAGGTGACCTGACCCAAAAGGGTTGTTGGCGCCATCTGACCACCGGTCATGCCGTAAATCGCGTTGTTGATGAAAATCATCACGATGTTCTCTCCCCTGTTGACGGCATGCATGGTTTCTGCCGTACCTATCGCCGCAAGATCACCATCCCCCTGGTAGGTAAATACCGTCTTTTCCGGCATGATCCGCTTGATACCCGTTGCAACAGCAGGCGCCCTGCCGTGGGCTGCTTCCGACCAGTCGATGTCGATGTAGTTGTAGGCGAAAACCGCGCAACCTACCGGGGAAACGCCAATGGTTTGATCCTGGATTCCCAGCTCCTCGATGACATCGGCGATCAATTTGTGAACCACACCGTGGCTACAACCCGGGCAGTAGTGCATCGTCACATTGTTCAGAACGGGTGATTTTTTATAAACCTGATTTTCAGGTCGTATGATACTTTTGAGTCTCTCTGCAATTTCTGACATGGTTCAACCTCCTATCAATTTTTGGTGCAAGGCCTTTTCAACTTCGTCCGGTGAAGGCAGAATGCCTCCCATCCGACCGAAATATTCAACTTTGGTTTGTCCGTTTGCTGCGAGTCTTACATCGTTGACCATCTGGCCGGCATTGAATTCGACGGTCAGGAATCCCTTGATCTTGGGGGCCATTTGGGAAATTACCTTTTCCGGGAAGGGGAAAAGCGTAATCGGTCGCAGGAGTCCAACTTTGAATCCTTTTGCCCTTGCCAGTTGAACAGTTTTCTGGCAAATCCGTGCAGCGCAGCCAAAAGCGACCAGTATATAATCAGCATCCTCGCAGTCAATGAGTTCGTAACGAACATCCTCCTCCTTCATCCGCTGGTATTTGGCCTGCAGGCGAAGATTGTTCTCCTCCATGATGTGGGAATCCATTTCGAGAGAGGTGATCACATGCTTGTTGCGATCTTTGCTTTTGCCGCTTGTGGCCCAGCTTCCGGTGATCTCTTTCAGCTGTTGTTCACTCCACCTGGGTTGCTGATCCATCAACTCCACCTTCTCCATCATCTGGCCAATCACGCCATCTGCCAGGATCATTACCGGATTTCTGTATTTAAAGGCAAGCTCAAAACCCAATCCCACAAAATCGTTCATCTCCTGAACGGAGGAGGGTGCAAGAACCAGTAGCGAATAGTCGCCATGCCCACCCCCTTTGGTTGCCTGGTTGTAATCTGCCTGGGAAGGCTGGATTGTGCCAAGTCCCGGACCACCGCGCTGAACATTTACGATAACGCAGGGAAGTTCCGAACCGGCAATGTAGGAGATTCCTTCAGCCATCAGGCTGATACCCGGACTGGAACTGGAGGTCATCACCCTTTTTCCGCACCCGGCAGCTCCATATACCATGTGAATGGAGGCAATTTCACTTTCAGCCTGTAATACGACCATCCCGGTGGTCTCCCATGGACGTTGCGCCATGAGTGACTCCATCACTTCTGACTGTGGGGTGATCGGATACCCGAAATAACCATCACAACCGCAACGGATGGCCGCTTCGGCGATTACTTCGTTTCCTTTCATCAATCTTAATTCACCCATATTTGGATATTTTTTAATTGATTGTTGCTATTCTACTTTTAACCTGTAAACTGTAATGCAGCTATCCGGACATACGGATGAACAGTTGGAACACCCGATGCAGGATTCTGGATTTTCCATGTAGGAATAGTGATACCCCTTGCTGTTTACATCGCGGTTGAGCCCCAAAGTCTGTGTTGGACAAGAGACAACACAAAGATTGCACCCTTTGCATACTTCTGCGTCAACAACTACTGCTCCTATGACTTTAGCCATTGTCTTAGTTATTTTTATTCAAATTTCGGAATAGGAATCGAGGTCAATCATGACTTTTATCCTGTATTTGTTTTCTTACATATTTTTAAAAAACAGGCCTTTCAACTTTCAATCTGTAAGTCGACCGGAAAATCCCGATGAAACTGATTCAATCTTCTTTCAAGTTCTTCGAATTGCTCACGCCGCACATTGGAGACACATGCCCGCAAACCCTGTTTTGAGCTCCCTGTATTGCCCAAAGAGATGGCACTGATGCCATAAAAGAGGAGGTGGTACAGCAATTTGGCTTCATCCATCCCAGGATAACTGATGGTAAAATAGAATCCATCTCCAACAGGTTGGTCAATGTCGGTCGCATAAACAATTTTAAATCCATTTGCCAGGAAAAGTCGTTTCATGACAGTGGCCTTTTCGCCATATTCCCTGACTTCAGCGATGAAATCATAGGTTCCGTCATTGGCATGCCTGAACATGGCTGCCAGTGCATATTGGGCAGAATGGGAGGTTCCGGAGGTCATTGCGTAAAGCACCCTGTGTACGATGGCATTGCCAAACCCATGTACGCGTAGCCGGTCGCTAAGATGTTGTGTATGCCGGTGGTACAACTGGTCTGAAATAATCAATACACCAATCCGCTGACCGGCATAGGAGAATACCTTGGAGCTGGAGATCATCAAAACCCAGTTGTTGGTATATCTTGCCACTGTTGGTTGAAAGGGAGGAAGGCCGGGTTTTGACAAATCCAGCCGGAAGTCCATGGCGAAATAGGCAAGATCCTCTATGACAACTACATCGTATTTCGTGGCCAATTCACCGATGATCTTCAGCTCTTCGTCCGTCAGACAGATCCAGGAGGGGTTGTTGGGATTGGAGTACACGATGTTGCAGATATTGCCCTTCGACAGGTAGGATTCCAATTTCTCCCGCAGTAGCTCTCCCCTGAAATCAAAGACATCGAACGAGGCATATTTCTGGTTCATCACCAACATCTGTTGCTTTTGAACAGGAAACCCCGGATCGATGAAGAGGGCGGTATCCTTCTCCTTTTCCCGGGCAGCTGTAACCAGAAAGGCTGCATAGCTACCTTCCATGGAGCCAACGGTCTGGATACAGCCTTCCGGTTTGACATCCACATCCATGAATAACTTGACAAAGCGGGAAGCCTCCTTTTTGAGTTCCGGGATTCCATTGATCTGCGGATAGATGGAGGCAACATTGTTACGCAAGGCCTCTATTTCTGCTTCCACACCTACTTTGGAAGGAGGTAACCCCGGAATTCCCATCTCCATCCTGATGTACCTGATTCCTGTTGCGGCTTCGATGCTGCTGACAAGTTGTACAATCTCCCTGATGGAGGCATAACCTATCTCGTCGACCTCGAGCGCAGCTATTTGCTCTTCTACAATGGATGCCGGTACCGGTGTCTCTCTCATGGCTAGAATTCTTTCAGCAGGGAGTTGACCCAGACAGTTACCCTTTCTTCCGTGAGCTCGGATTCAAAATCCTCATCCACGGGTAGTCCAATAAATTTACCTTCCGAGATGGCTTCGGAATCCTGAAAGGTATATCCTTCGGTACTGGTTGCGCCGAAGAGTTCTCCTCCCTGTTTCCTGACGGCTTTTCCGAGGAGTCCCATGGAATCGACAAAATGATAGGCATAGGTGATATGGTCGCCCAATCCAAAGATGGCTACCCGCTTCCCGGTAAAATCATAAGTAGTGACGACCGGGAAAAATTTCGACCAGTCGTTGTTGTCAAACTTTTGCTGCCAGGTATCTTTTCCAATGGTGGAGATACCAAAAATTATCCGGGTATATTTTTCCAGATCCGTGGCAGAGGCTGCCGCAATGTGTACCAGGTCGACTTTGTCGTCACCAATTTTGGATGCAACCAATTTGGCAATCCGGTGAACAGAACCATTCAGTGGTCCAAAGAAAATGGCTATTTTATCCATAACAATTATTTATCAGGAGTTTATGTCTGCTTTTTTGTATTCGCCAAGAATGGCAAGACTAGATACATTCTTTAATATCAGATGGATGGCCCGTTCATAATCCCCTTCTGAATCCCATTCAACATCAACATGCATGGTGTATTCATTGGGTTTTCCAAGAACAGGTACCGATTGGATCTTGTTCAGGTTGATCTTGTTTTCGGCAAAGATATTGAGTACACGGGCCAAAGCGCCATAATAATGACCAACTTCGAAGCACAACGATGCTTTGTTGTTGTGTTCATTTTGGGTGTTGTGTTTGGAGAGTATCCAAAAGCGGGTGTAATTCTTCTTGTTGGATTCGATCCCCTTTTCAAGAATTTCGAGCCCGTATAGATTGGCGGAGCGAAGGTTGCTGATGGCAGCCGCATGCAGGATCTTTTCATCCTGAATCAGTTTGGCCACCTTTGCATTGTCGCCCAACTCCTTTCGTTCAGCGTTGGGGAAATGTCGTTCCAGGTAATCGGCGCATTGTAAAAAAGAGACGGGATGGGAATAGATCTCCTTGATCTCCTTCTTCCTTACCCCCGGAAAAACCATCAGGTTCATCTGGATGTGAATGTATATCTCTCCGATAATTTTAAGATGGTAATCCCGAATCAGTGCATAATTCTGGAGCAGGCTTCCGGCTATGGAGTTTTCTATGGCCATCACAGCACAATCTACCTCATCCCTGTCGAGCATTTCGCACACCTTTTTGAAGGTGCGGCACTCAACGATTTCCCCCTCTTCCTTGAAATATTTTAACGCAGCATCTTCGTGAAAACTACCCTTGATTCCTTGTATTGCGATTTTCTTCATGAATAGATTTCTATGACATAATAGTTTTCAGGATCTACAAGATCCCTCCTTGAAAACCCGAACGCAAGGTAAAAAAAAAACAGCAAAGCGCAGCCCCTTTTATATCCGGTACAACACACTGGCTATCACCCAACCCATAATATGAGAAGTAATAAAAGG
>CAZVTL010000060.1:0-17311 GCA_964630075.1 uncultured Tangfeifania sp. | reverse complement strand
TGTGAGATAAATAGAACCTTCTTCTTTTCCATTTCTGTAACTTAAAATGTTTTGCAAAAATATATAAAATTTCCGCAACTTTCAATCCTTTTTAGGAAGCCAATAGTTAAACTAAGTGAAAGCAGCAGAAGTGCCTAAAGTGACTAAAGTGAGCTAGAGTGCCTAAAGTACTTTTGAACTCCTGTCGTATGCGCAATAACTTTAGCTCACTTTAGTCACTTTTGCTCACTTTAGTCACTTTTATTTTGTATAACTTTGCCCATTGATTTCAAGCTAAAAATGAAGCTTTTCAAAACTATAAGGGAGTTGCAGGAAGTACTTGGCCAGGATCGGTCCAACAGGCGAACGGTTGGTTTCGTGCCCACCATGGGAGCCTTGCACCAGGGCCACCTTTCACTCGTGCAAAGAGCCGGAGCTGAAAACGATCGGGTGGTCGTTTCCATCTTTGTCAATCCTACCCAGTTTAACGACCCCAAAGACCTTAAGAATTACCCGAGGACACTTGAAACTGACCTGAAACTGTTGGCTTCCTGTCCGGTCGATTACGTTTTCGCACCTGAACCGGAGGAGATCTATCCCGAACCAGACCAGCGAAAATTTGATTTTGGTTCTTTGGAACGTGTCATGGAAGGGAAATTCCGACCGGGTCACTTCAATGGCGTGGCGCAGGTAGTCAGCAAATTGTTTGACATCGTTTCCCCCGACCGGGCCTATTTTGGAAGAAAGGATTTCCAACAATATTCGATCATCCTAAAAATGTGTCAGCAATTGCAGCTCAACACCGCGATCATTCCCTGCGAAATCGTCAGAGAAGCGGATGGTCTGGCCATGAGTTCCCGAAACAGCCTGCTGACCAGGGAACATCGCGCTGTGGCCCCACGGATTTACCAAATCCTGCAGGAGGCACGCCTTGACTCTGCCTCCTTTGCACCGGCAGAGGTGGTGGAAAAGGTGGTTGAAAAAATCAACTCGATTGGTTTGCTCAAAGCTGAATATTTTGATATCGTGGATGAATATACCCTCGAGTCCGTAAATTCCTGGGAAGAACCAGGCACAAAAGTGGGCTGCATCGCCGTTTTTGCCGGCGCAGTCCGTTTGATAGACAACGTAATTTTTGATAAATAACCCTTGTCAGATGTACATAGAAATTTGCAAGTCAAAAATACACAGAGTAACTGTAACAGGTGCTGATCTTCAGTATATTGGAAGTGTAACCATAGATGAGGACCTGATGAATGCTGCCAATCTGATCGAAAATGAAAAGGTTCAGATCGTCAACATCAACAATGGAGAGCGGTTTGAGACCTATGTCATTCGTGGCAAAAGAGCTTCGGGCGACATCATTCTAAATGGACCAGCTGCCCGCAAGGTGGCAGTCGGAGACGTGGTGATCATTGTATCCTATGCCACCATCGATTTTGAGGAGGCAAAATCCTTTGTCCCTTCCATTATTTTTCCGGATACTGAAACCAATAGGCTGATATAAAACAAATTGGCTAAATCCAAAACATCTTTTGTCTGCCAGAATTGTGGCTATTCCTCTCCCAAATGGATCGGTCACTGCTCCTCTTGCGGTGAATGGAACACTTTCCAGGAAGAGCTCTCCCTCCCCGTTAAAAATTCAAATTCGCTGTTGGCATCAGCCAGTGGATCCAGACCTGTCACCCTCGATGAGATTGACCTGCTGGAGCTCCCCCGCATCGATACTGCCAACACGGAGTTCAACAGGGTACTGGGTGGTGGCATGGTACCAGGTGGGTTGATCCTGCTTGGAGGGGAGCCTGGCATCGGAAAATCCACGCTGGTGCTTCAGATTGCCTTGCAATTGAAAAAGAGAAAGGTGCTCTACATTTCCGGGGAGGAGAGTCTCCAGCAATTGAAAATGCGGGCGGAGCGGCTTCAGGATGTAAATCCTTCCTGTCTTTTCCTTTGTGATACCATCCTGGAATCGATCCTTCTGCACATCGACAGGGAGTCTCCTGACCTGGTGATCATTGATTCCATTCAGACTGTCAGCAGCGAAGCCATTGAATCTACTGCCGGCAGCGTTACCCAGATCCGGGAGTGTACCATAGCCGTCATGAAGCTGGCAAAGGCAAGAAATATCGCAGTAATCCTGATCGGACACATCAACAAGGAGGGAAGTCTTGCGGGACCCAAGGTCCTGGAACACATTGTAGATACCGTGCTGCAGTTTGAAGGAGACAGAAACCATCTTTACAGGATCATCCGATCCGTCAAGAACAGGTTTGGATCAACTTCCGAATTGGGAATCTATGAGATGCAACAATCCGGTCTGAGAGAGGTGAGTAACCCTTCAGAGATGTTGCTGTCCTCCCACAACGAAGGATTGAGTGGCACCTCTACGGCTGCTGCCATCGAAGGCATGCGCTCCTTCCTGATCGAAGTTCAGGCATTGGTAGGTTCCGCTGCCTACGGTACACCCCAACGTTCGGCCACCGGGTTCGACCTCCGAAGAATGAACATGCTGTTGGCTGTTCTGGAGAAGCGCGCGGGTTTCAAATTGATGGTCAAGGATGTTTTCCTCAACATTGCCGGAGGCTTGCGGGTAGATGATCCGGCCATGGACCTATCCGTCATCTGTGCCATTCTCTCCTCCAACTTTGACCTGGCCATCGACAAAGGCATCGCCTTTTCGGGTGAGATTGGCTTGACCGGTGAGATCAGGCCGGTGGGAAGGGTGGAGCAGCGTATAGCAGAGGCCCAGAAACTTGGATTTAAAGAGATCTACATCTCAAAATACAACAAAGGAGTAGACTTCTCCCGTTTCGAGATAAAGATACACCAGATCGAACGTGTGGAGAAACTGATCAAATCCCTGTTTGGGAAAGGATGAAAGATAAAGGGTAAAGGTTAAAGGTTAAAGGGTAAAGGTTAAAGGATAGGACTTTTGCGCTGAATTGATGGTGTATTCAAATAAAAAAAAGACGCTGCAAATCCATATTACAGCGTCTTTTACTTTAACCTTTATACTTTATCCTTTAACCTACTTCTAATACTCCCACAAATCTTGTTCGTAATTGAAAATTGCACTCTTGATCCGATCGGATTCCTGGGAGGCATATTCGTTGGAAGCGTAGTCCAAAATGGCCCTGTTGTCGTAAACGTTCTCCTCTTTGATGATGTACCCATCGAAATGACGCATCAGGAATAGATCATCAAAACTAAGGCTTCTGGCTCCATTCAATGGATTGAGTGATTCACTCTTTGCCAGCAATGGCCTTACATCCGGATACCAGACCCAGAAAAGCTTCTTCCGCTGCAAATCTTCCTGCTCCTTGTCCTCCTCCCGGAAGTACAAACGGATCGGACAGATGCCCAGGATGCGTACCTGCAGGGTCGACTTCTGCTTGTCAAAATACCAGACCTCTTTGACAATTAACTGCTTAACTTCGTCAATGTGAATATCTTGCTGGATGGTAACCTCTTCCATCTGGCCTGTCTCAAAATTTCTCCTGTTGATCGTTTTGCTTCCGGCGCCAAATTGGGCTTTGACCTGATCGTAACTGATCGGCTTGGAAAACTCATTTTCATCCTGAATAGGTGCTTCAAAAGCGAGGATTGCATTGTCTTTTACTCCCTTTAGAAGGACGTTGATCAGGCTATTTCGGCCTTGTACCTCCTTGGTTGGGAAATAGAGATGCTGGTTCATCTTTTCGCGCAGGTCAATCATCCGCCAGACGGTTTTCGCCCAGGTAACATCAGCCTCCCTGACTCCCGGAAGTGTTGCTGGTTTGCGTTCGATGGTGATCTTCTTAACATAGGCCCCACCGCTACGATCTTTGAACATCTCCTCAGCGCTTTGCCCCATCGCGGTTCCAAAGCAAAAGAAGCCAGTAAAAAATATCAGTAAGAAAAAAACTTTTGTCTTCATTGCTTAATTAATTTTAAAGCTGATAGGTGGTAATGTCCTGGTAAATCCATCCTCCCCTTTGACGACAATGTTGTCGATGTTCAGACGATTTCCGCGACTCAGTCCATTGAACATATCCTTCTGGTCCTTTGAGAAGCGGGCACCAGTGGTCGGTTTTTCGTATACAAATCCTCCCTTTGAGGATGAAACGACAAAAGAGAGTACTTGAAATTTCATCTCAAAATCAAAATCAGGAATCTCTGCAAACACTCCCTCCTCAGCGACCAGTTCATTTTTGGAGATCAAACCTTCGTATTTGCCAGCAACGGTGGCAACAGGATTAGGCACCTTTTTTACCCGGAACTCAATAGAGCCCATTGTCTTGACCACTTTGTCGACAGTTGCAGAAACGGATATCAATGCTTTCACCCCAATTTTTTCGGGATAAGCCATGAATCCATCGGCACTTTTTTCAATGCGGCCATTGGTCATGGTTACCGAAATATCCCTCGAAGAGATCCCCGGAACTGAAATTGAAACCGGATTTGGCAACCCTGCATAGAGTACATTCATCCTGGTAGGTGATACCGTCATGGAAGGTTTTGCTACCTGGTACTCCTGTTCAAAAGGATAGGGTATGATGAGGCCATTGGGGTTCTTGAAATTAATCACCCCTCGCCAGGTGAAGGTACCTTCGGTATTGGCTGTAACCTTGTACATTCCGGCATTTTCGCCGGGTACGATGGGTAGTTTGTTCCCACCAACAAGGATTTCAGGTACGGCAGTGGTATCAATCGCAGAAATAAAGACTTTTGCTTCGTAGACATCCCCCTGCAATACGTAACTTGATTTTGGAACCACCTGCGCCTTCAGTGCATTGAACTTGAAGGAGGAGGCATCGATTTGCGAATACAAATAGTTGATGGCATCCGATTCGCTGTTTCGTATATCGCTTTGCATTTTTGACATGAGGGTTATGACCACCATCAGTGGATAGCCTTCAAATTTGCTAACCTCCCAGGAAGGTTTGATCCCCGATACGACCGGCGGATCATTGGTGTCAAGGTATTTTTGGATGGCCGAGACATTGGCGGTATCCGAAGGATCAAAAGTCTTCAGCAAAAAATCGCGGTATTCGTTGATTGCCAGCTTGAGTTTCGTGCCATTTCCTTTGGCAATCATCAGCTCTCCAGATACGTTAAGCTCCTCCTTCAGCAGAATACTGTCCAGCCGGCCTTCAGGCCCATCTGCCCTTTTTACCAGCATCTCCTTGAGCGCGGTGATATAGTTGTACAAAGAATCCGTACGCTGCTTGATGGCATTTACCTGTCGGTTGAGGTCTCCTACTTTTTCAGGATTCTCCTGGGCTGCATTGTTGAATTCGGTATAAACACTTTCGTTCTTTTGATTGAAATTCTCAATGGTACTCATAAAGCCATCGTTGACCAAGGAGAAGGCATCCAATACTTTCTTGTCCACGTTCAATGCCAACATCGCTGTCAGCACGAGGTACATCAGCATGATCATCTTTTGCCGGGGCGTTTCCGGTGCGCCTATTGATCCCATGGGGTTCGAGGTTTATTAACGTTTGATACTCATTGCACCCAACATGTTGCCATAAACCTGATTCAATGCTTCCAGATTCTTGTTCATTAGCTCTGTTTGCTGCTGGTACTTTTTTGCCTCCTCCATCGTTTGGTTAACCATTTGTTGCAAACCTGCCTGGTCTGTCACACTTTTGGAAGAGGTATCGGCCAGTTTTTTTACGTTTTGAAGATGAAGCTCATAGGAAGAGTTCAAGGAAGCAAGGTTGGAATTAAGCTTGGAAATCTCGCCTGAGTAAGATTTGGAATTCTCGGTGATGACCGAGAAGTCTTTGTGAACCGATTCGGTGAACTCCTTGTAGGAGGAGGAAAGCTTCTCGCTGGTGGAGGTGAGCTGATGATTGATTTTTTTGGTCGATTCGGCGAAAGTATGTGCCATCTCCTTTGAAGAGCTGGAGATCAATTGGGAAGAGTGTTCATAGCTCTCCACCAAACTCCCGAGTGACCGCTCAACCGAATGGGTTGCCTTGTTGTTGACTTCAGAAAAGGAACTCAAAGACCTTGATGCATTTCCCAGATCCTTGACATACAACTCGGTGGCCAGGGTAGCACTAGAAATTTCAGAGAGTCCCCTGGCAGTATTGGTCAGATCCTGGATTCCGCTTTTAAGCTTGGCCAGCAATTCGGGGGAGATATCGGCCTTCTCAAAGAGATCCCCAACGCCTGAACCACTGCTCTTGTTGTATCTGGCAGGGATATCTGTTTTTTCCTCATCCAATTCAGGATAGACTTTCGACCAGTCAAACTCTCTTGGAGGAACGTATACCGGTTGAAATGCCGAAATAATGAATACAAACACTTCGATGGCCAGACCCGCACCCAGCATCCATCCCAAATTAGGGACGTGATAAACTTTACACAAAGCACCAAAAACTACGATGGCAGCGCCAAAACTAAAGATAAAATTTTGAAGCTTGGGTGATATAAATCCCTGATCTGCAGATTCCTCTTTATCCCTAAGTTTGTTTTCCTTTGAAATAGACATGAGTGGTGTTATTTTGAGTTATTTTTAAAAATCATCGCCAATAGAGGAGCGAACGCATCTGAAGCCAACATAGGATTTGGTCGTATCCTGGTATTCAAAGGTCCGTGTTCCAACCTGAATGTAAAAGGAGATATCTTTCCAGGAGCCTCCCCTGATCACCTTCCGCTTCATTGTGGGCGGATCATCCGACAAGGCATTGTATTCAAAGTTGGGATTCATGTCATGCATAAAATTGTAGGTAGACTCATCGTAGGCAGTGATGGTCCACTCTGCAACATTCCCTGCCATGTCATACAAGCCATAACCGTTGGGCTCATAAGTGGCGACCTTGATGGAGGCCTTCCCGCCATCATCGCTGTAATTTCCACGCATGGGTTTGAAGTTTGCCAGGAAGCATCCGGTTTTGGACCGGGTATAGTAGCCTCCCCAGGGATACATCGAATTGTCGAGTCCGCCCCTTGCGGCAAGTTCCCACTCCGCTTCTGAAGGCAGCCGATAATCCTGCACAGAATAATCTCCCCTGTCGGAGAGACTCTTGTTCTTGAAATTGGTTCTCCACATGCAGAAGGCCTTTGCCTGTTTCCAGCTGACACCAACAACAGGATAGTCATCAAAACCAGGATGGGAGAAATACATTTTGGCCCATGGTTCATTGAAAGCATAGGTAAAATCACGGATCCACACCAGTGTATCCGGGTAAATATTGACCATGTCGCTCATCACAAAGTTGGTTCTGTTTTGGATGGGGGCAATCTTTCCGTTGAGATCAACCACACTGCCGGTATAACTCTGTTTGGAATAGTCGTAGGCATTATCACGGCGGGCTGCCTGCTGAAGATCAACCCAATAATAGTTGTAGTTCAGTTTCCGGACATCCAACTCCTTTTTTCCGAAAATCCGATCTGCCTGATCATAATAAAGCTGTTCCAGATCCGGAATATAGTCTACATCCCTCCAGTTGAGCTTTACTCCCCAGTCCAGAATCGGAGGATTAATGGGATCCCCCCTGCGGGTAGTCGTTGGCTTGAATTCAGGAAACTTCTGGGACAACAAATCCCTGGCGATGGAATCACGCACCCAATAAACAAACTGACGGTACTCATTGTTGGTGATTTCTGTATCGTCCATCCAGAATGTTGCCAGGTCAACGGTACGTGATGGAGTTGGTGTACCTGTAATGTCCTGATCAGAAGCTCCCATGTTGAAACTTCTGCCTGGAATCAATACCATTCCCTGGGGGGTAGGCTCAAGGTATTTACCCCTTTTCTGAACACCAACCAATTCACCATTCCCGCCATTGTGACATCCCGAAACCAGCAGCATTACTGCCAGGCCGCCATAAGCAAACAATCGTTTTATCATTCGACTCATATCTTGTGAACCACTATTTTTTCATTCCAAAGTTATAAAAACCTTACACTTTTGGTTTTTTGACCTCTATTTTTATTTAAAAGAACAGCATAAGAGACAAAAAGTTCATGAGAACCAGTATTATAGCTCGAAATAACAGAGGTATTCAGATCGTAAGAATACCCTATTTTCAATCCGTTTAGCATCTCAAAGCCCAAAAACAGGACTACCGCATCTTTGATCCTGTACCCGATTCCACCCCAAAATCTCTTATTGTAACGAAGTAAAAGATCAAGGTCTACCTGCGAAGTACTGCCATCACTCTTCACAAAAAAGGAAGGCTGGACAATAAAACGGTCGTCTGCCATCTCCTTGTTGTACCCCCCCGTAAGGTAATAATGCCTTCTCAGCGAGTAGTGTCCGCTCTCTTCAAAATCAAACGACGGTTGATTCAGATGGGTGGATGAAATCGCCAGATAATATTTTTGATGTCTGTAAAATAATCCCGCTCCAAAATCTGTCAAAACTCCATTCACCTCCTGTTTTGGCAGCGATGGATCCGAGCCGTCCACCAAATCTCCACCTGGAGTTGCAGTCCAGCCGGGAGTTAGATTCTTGTTCATCATTCCAACCGAAAACCCACATCCCAGATGGCCTGTACCGAGTTTGAAACGGTAGGCATAATTGACACCAAAAGTGACATTGCTCTCATATCCAATGGCATCCTTCACTACCGTGAAACCCAATCCATCCCGATCGCCGATCAACTTAAGCGCCCCATCCGTCTGGAATACAGAGGTGACGGGTGCACCAGGAAAACCCACCCATTGTTGCCGGTTGAGCAACATCAGGTTAATTTCTCCTGAATTGCCAGCAAACCCGGGATTTACCATCAAATGGTTGAACATGTGCTGACTTACCTGTGGATCTTGTTGGCCGTTCGCGGTAAAAGTACATATATTTAGCAAAACCAGCAAAACCAAACTAATTTTCATCTTCTGGGATTCATTCTTCAAAAGTTTTGAAAAATGCAGCAGTTTTCGGAAGAGAGGAGTCCTCAAGCTGCCACCGTCCATCACGGGGGTGAGATGGTCTAGGCGCTTCATTCAGTAACTTCTGTTAAAAGAGGTCCACCATCGATCGGGAATCTCGTTCTTGCATGCGAGCCGGTAATCCCGCTTGGAGCAGGGGATCCTGTGCGGAAAGAATTCACAATCAGGAGATGGTACCTCTATCCACCATCTTTTGGATACCGGATGCTTGAGGAAGGTGACCGGCTCAGGAATTCCCTCTATGGGAACGATGTAATGCAAAAAATCAATTGCTTCATCCTGAGGGATATCATCAATCCTCCTGGATCTGCCATTGAGGAAATACCAACAAATCTGGGCTGCCATCATGGCTCCAATCCCTTCAGGGTCCCTGTCGGGTGTGTAGCCAAAAAATGCAAACCAACCCGGGTTGGTTGAAATACCAGAATACCATGCCAACTGGCATGCCTCCTCCCCGGTAAGTCCATTGGGGGATATCCTGGTTTGCCCAGGAGCTTCGCAAAGCTTGAGTGAACCATAATCAAAGCTCACCAAATCGCTCTCCCTTAGAAATGGCTCCATCTCCTCAAGTCCATTTCTCAACTGCCCCAGGGTTAAGAGGGATCCTTTGAACTCAGCTGCAAAGGTTTCCCTGGAATCGGGGGCAACAAAAAAAGACTGTACACCCATGGCATTGACAATGGTTTCTGTGGAAAGATTGTGAAGGAAAAGGTCATCTGCCGGACTATCATCCAGCGAAAGATTGTCAAGGCGATCGTCCACTACCGTCAGAACGGCCTCCTTTTTCCCCATCCCATCGAGCAACGGAACGGTATAACTCTGATTACCACCCAAAATCAACAAGGGAATACCGCGTGCGGACAACTCTTCGGCCACCACGCGAACAGCAGCGAAAGTATCACTTACTTCTGCACCAGTTTTTACATTTCCCAGGTCCACCAACCGGAAAGGAGCGGAAAACCCGGTTAGCCTGTATAATTTCTCGCGTATGGCATCGGGGGAAGCATGGTAGGAGTTGGCGGAGGAGAGCCTGTCATCAGCAATTCCCACCATGGCAACATCGGGGAGGTCGGATTCATCCCAAATCGAATTCTTAAGCGCAGTACCCAGACTGTCTTGGTCTCCAATGAATTTTTTAACTACCGGTAACGATCTCGCTGGGGTAATAAGCTCCTTCAACATGTGTTCTGGTTTTACCGACAATATAAAAAACTTTCAGCAATAATGCTCCCTGGGGCAATAATTTCTATTTGGACTTTTTCTGTTTGGGCTTTTTGTACTCTGCTTCCACAACCTCCCTGCAAACAGGATAGGTGAGCTGCTCCAGTGTAATCCCTTTTTTGAGCTTGATATTTTGTTTTTTGTAGGCGATGTAGGGGCCCCATCTCCCCTGCAATACCTTGATTTCAGGATCTTCATTAAAACTCTTCAACAGCGAGTTTGAGATCTTTTCCCGCCGTTCGATGATCAGTTCAATGGCCCTGCCAATCACCACGGTATAAGGGTCATCTACCCCCTTTTTAAGGGAGGCAAAATTGGAATCATGTTTCACATAAGGACCAAATTTCCCAATTCCGACTGTCACCTTCTTGCCTTCAAACTCTCCTAGTTCCCTGGGAAGGTCAAACAGTTTCAACCCCTGCTCAAGTGTTATGGTCTCAATACTTTGTCCTTGTTGGAGACTAGCAAAAACAGGTTTTTCACTTCCATCTTCAGAGGTCTCACCCAACTGGATAAAGGGACCAAACCGACCAATTTTTGCCGTCAGATTTTTGCCGGATGCAGGATCCACTCCCAGAAGCCGCTCACCCCTGGCACGCTCTGAATTCGCGAGGGCATCAACGATCTGGCGGTGGAATGGAAGATAAAAATCATCGATCATCTCCTGCCATACCAGTACCCCTTCGGCGATCTCATCAAACTGCTTCTCCACAGAGGCAGTAAAATTGAAATCGACAATCGGTTCGAAATGCTTCATCAGAAAATCATTGACGACCAATCCGATATCGGTGGGAAAAAGTTTGGACTTTTCAGTACCAGCAATTTCTGTTTTCACTTCATGCTTGATACTCCCTGCTCTCAAAACCATTTGGACATAGCGCCTTTCAGTTCCCGGACGGTCCTCTTTGACCACATAATCTCTTTGCTGAATGGTGGTAATGGTCGGTGCATAGGTAGAAGGCCGGCCAATGCCCAGCTCTTCCAGTTTCTTGACCAGGCTTGCCTCTGTGTAACGTGGCGGTTTTAATGTAAAACGCTGCAATGCCATGATCGATTCAAGTTCCAGTTTCTGATGCACGGCCAGAGGGGGAAGCAATCCCTTCTCTTCATCCGTGAGATTTTCATCATCACTTGATTCAAGGTAAACACCCAGGAAACCATCAAATTTAAGCACTTCGCCCGTGGCAAGAAAACGCTCAGTCGCATTGGAAACTTTGATGGTTACATTGGTACGCTCCAATTCCGCATCAGCCATCTGGGAGGCCAGCGTCCGTTTCCAGATCAGGCTGTACAATTTCTGTTCCTGGGCAGATCCATCGACCTCCTCTTCAAAAAAGTTGGTAGGGCGGATGGCCTCATGTGCCTCCTGGGCACCTTTGGCGTTGGTTTTGTAATGTCGTATCTTAAGGTATTCTTCTCCGTAAGTCTCAATGATCTTCTTTTTGGCACCATTTAGTGCCGATTGCGAAAGATTGGTTGAATCGGTACGCATGTAGGTAATCTTACCTGCTTCATAAAGACGCTGTGCCACAGACATGGTTAGTGAAACAGGGAATCCCATCTTCCTGCTGGCCTCCTGTTGAAGGGTAGAGGTGGTGAAAGGGGGTGCCGGAGATTTCTTGGCAGGTTTGGTTACAATGTCACCAATTACAAACTCTGCCTTGCTGCATTTTTGAAGAAAGCCCGCAGCAGCATCCTCCTTTTCAAACCGCTCAGAACATTCTGCCTTGAGCAAAGTAAGCTTGCCGGATTTCTCTGGCACGACAAAAAGTGCAGTCACCTTAAAATAGGGAACCGATTCTGTACTGGTAATCTCCCGCTCCCTTTCAACGATCAACCGAACCGCTACCGACTGAACACGGCCAGCGGAAAGGGAGGGTTTAACCTTTTTCCACAAAACCGGCGAGATCTCAAAACCAACAAGACGGTCCAAAATTCGCCGAGCCTGCTGGGCATCCACCAGATTTTTGTCCAGGTGACGGGGATTTGCGATCGCATGCTGAATGGCATCCTTTGTAATTTCATGGAATACAATCCGTTTGGTCGTATCGGGATTTAACTTCAATACCTCCATCAGGTGCCAGGCAATTGCCTCTCCTTCACGGTCCTCGTCCGATGCGATCCAGATGGTCTTGGCAGTTTTGGCCACCTTTTTCAAATCGGCAACCACCTTTTTCTTGTCGTCCGAAACGATGTAGTTGGGTTGATACCGGTTGTTGAGATCCACGCCGAAATCCTTCTTGTCCAGATCACGGATATGACCAAAACTGGATTTGACAAGATAATCTTTGCCTAAAAATTTCTCAATTGTTTTTGCCTTGGCAGGAGACTCAACGATAACCAGATTTTCTTCCATAATTCGAACATAAATGACCAGTAACTTTTAAAAACTTTGCAAAGTAACGAAAATCAAAACCTAACTTCCAAGTATTTAAATCATTTAATCTACAGCAACAGCTGACAACACCCCTGCAAGAGGGTAAAATCAATTGGAAAATTAGATCATGACCTCCTCATTCTATACAAGTTATGGAAAATTGCGGACTTTTCAAAACCATTCTAAAATTCAATCATGATGCCAATGGTGGGAAGGATGGTTCCTGAAGCGGAAGCAATGGTTTTCAACAAATACCTGGAAGAGTCGTTCGGATCAGTGAGAGGCATTCCATTGTCGTCGGTCTTTTGTATCAGGGTTGGCGGCTGATCTGACTGAAAATTATAGACATTCTGAATGTCAAGATAGAACATCATCGACCAATTCTTAAAATAATATGCCTTGTCGATTCGAAGGTCAAGCTGTTGAAAGGCTGACAGACGCATCTTGTTGAACTGACCGTAGTCGAGATAACCTCTGCCCTGAGCGTCCCAGGCTGTTTTGATGGAAGATTTCGCAATATCCCATGGGGTATAGGGAGAACCTCCGATAAAACGCCACTTGAATCCAAAATCCCAGTTCTTTTTAAAACTTCTGGTTGCAGTGACATTGAACAAATTCCGGTTATCCCAGGCCGAAGGAACATATTCTCCCCTGGTATCGGTAAATTCACTCCTGACAAAGGTATAAGTGATGACCCCCTTGAAGCCTAACAGGTCTTTGAATCTGGCCAGTACTTCGGCTCCATAGGCACGTCCATTGCTGGTCGAAGTAACCTCTTCGTTGCCAAATACTTCAAAATCCGCACCCTTGCTGGCCAATGACACAGAATCCTTGACAGAGAAAGGATAATGATCGTAACCCTTGTAGAATCCTTCCAGCGACAATTGGGTGGAAGGGTTTGGCCGGACATCTATACCTGCCACCAGGTGGTTGGCCCTGATCATTTTGATCCCATTTTCCTTGTTAACCAACTCCCCTGTGCGGTTCCGATAGCCCAGTGTGGTGTAAGCAGGCAATTGCATGTATCTGCCGGCATTGAAGTTCAGGGAGGTTGCACCGCTCAGCTCATAACTGGCTGAAAGTCGAGGTGAAAGATTGGCGAGCGGATTGGCCATTTCAGAAGAATAGCTGTTCCCATCTCCCCTGAGGCCTACTGAAAGAAGCAAGCGCTGATCCAGAATGTCTTTGGAAACCTGACCAAAAAAACCATATTTGACAAAATCAAGGTTGGACAGGTAATTGAAAGATTGGGCATTCCCATTTGTAAATACCTCCTGAAAGGTATTGTTGTAGTATTTGGCATACTGCAGTTCGGCACCGTAGGTGATTTTGTATTTGGTTTTGGAGAGATAATAATGTTCAAACCTGAATTTTGACTCGCTTTCGCGGGAATCGTAATTCAAGATCAGATTGGCCGGATCCACTATGTTATCCTGGTATTTAATCTGCTGGTTGTTAAGCGTATTGTGGCTCACCACGTAAGTATTGTATCCGGATGCATTGTAATGCTTTAAAACCATCCCCAGGGTATAGTTCCATTGTTTGTTTTCGGGAAGATAACTAAGGATATACCTTTGTTCTTCTGTTTCATTGGCTTTGAGGTTTAACACCGAATTGTCCAGGGCACCCAGTCCAATGAAGGAGAGTTCAGTCTTGTCATTGATCTTCGTTTTTACTTTAAACTGAAAGTCATTGTAGGTAGGAAGAAATGGCAACTGGAGGGCGCTGAACAACAGCTGGAGGTAGGACCTTCGAACCGAAGCCAGGTAGGTTGTTTTTGAAGAGAGTGGTCCTTCGGAGGAGAAGGCCAGATCGGAAGCACCCACCGTGGCACGGAATTTTGCCTTTTCAGCATTGGCATTCTTCTGGGTAAATTCAAGTACCGAACTCATGGCGTTGCCCCGCGCGGAAGGAAAGGCGCCCGAAAAAAAGTTAACCTCCCGCACAAAATCAACATTGATGATCCCAACAGGGCCACCTGAGGCTCCCTGGGTAGCAAAGTGGTTCAGGTTGGGAATCTCAACCCCGTCGAGGTAGAATTTGTTTTCACTTGGCCCCCCCCCTCGGACAATCACATCATTTCTGAATGATGCTGCAGAGGAGACGCCAGGAAACGATTGTATCACCTTGGTTATGTCGCGGTTTCCACCCGGATTTTTTTCAATTTCGTCAATTCCGATGGTGCGCAGGGAGGTTGGACTCTCCTCCCGCTTGGGGAAAAAATTGGGACGAACAACGATCTCATCCAGTTGAATATCATCTTCATCCATGGGAATGTTGATGGTAGCACCTGCCGCAAGGGTAATCCTGAATGTTTCTGATATATAGGTCTTAAAGCCTATGGCAGTGACCTTTAATTGGTAAAATCCAGGTGCGATATCCTTTAAAAGGAAATTTCCATCAAGGTCACTGTTGATGCCATTGGTGGTATTTTGAATGACCACCGTGGCAAACTCTACGGGCTCATTGTTTTTTGCATTGTAAATCCTGCCTTTAATGGTCGCCGCAGGTTTTTGGGCAGAAACCGAGAGAACAGAAAATATAGAGAGTATAAGTAAGTATTTTTTCATTTTTTGCTTCAAATTGTATTACATGCTCTTTAACGACCTGATGTATAAAAGGTAACATGGATCACGACAATTTCACATTTATTAATATTTTGGTAATACTCATCGACTGAATAAAAAATGCTATACAACCACTCGGTAATGGAAAATTAAATGCGGGGAACAGGATCCCCGACAAAATAACACCACCGGGTGATGGATCAAGGCATCAATTTATGCATAGAAAGAATATAAATTATATCTTTATCGTTCCGCAATTTGTTTAACCAAGCATCAACCTTTAATTTTGGACGATGTTAAAATGGAGTATTCTTCAATATTAATTAATACAAGTTTTTATGAGCAGTTTCATGAGCGCCTCCATCGGGCGTAAATTATTAATGAGTATCACGGGTCTCTTTCTGATCTCATTTCTCTGCATCCACCTCACTTTGAACCTCTTTTTGACCTTCGATGATTCCGGAAATCTGTTCAACCTTGCCGCACATTTTATGGCAACGAATCCATTGATCAAAATCATGGAGCCTGTGCTTGCAATTGGA
Source organism: uncultured Tangfeifania sp. (assembly GCA_964630075.1). GTDB lineage: Bacteria > Bacteroidota > Bacteroidia > Bacteroidales > Prolixibacteraceae > CAINVV01. Next base: position 1,739 of record CAZVTL010000060.1, on the reverse strand, counting down.
TTGGTGGTTCACATCATCTGGTCGGCCTGGATCACCCTTGAGAACATGCGGGCGCGTCCACAAAAGTATGCCTACGGCGACCAGTTGCTAAGCTGGTGGGCCCCGGCAAAAAACATGTTTATTTTGGGAGCAATGGTATTGGTCTTTCTGGTGATCCACCTGGTCAATTTCTGGATCAAAATGAAATTTACGGGTGATCCATTGCTAACCAGTGTCAATGTGGGCGGTGTGGAGATGCACAATGCCTATGCCCTGGTAAGCAACCTGTTTATGAATCCGCTGTACAATGTACTTTACGTGATCGGTGGCATTCTGGTTGGATTGCACATCAGTCATGGTTTTTGGAGTGCTTTCCAAACCATTGGATTCAGTAACCAGATCTGGCTGAAAAGGATGAAATTTTTGGCAGTCGCCATTGGGGTTCTGTTTGCCGCAGGATTTGCCTACATACCCATTTACTTCATGATCAAATTCTAAACTGAAATTCAAAGTTTCCAAGATATGAGCGACCTGAATTCAAAAATACCATCCGGACCTATTGCCGAAAAATGGTCAAACCACAAGGCAAAGATCAAAGTTGTTAGTCCGGCCAACAAGCGCAAATTGGATGTAATTGTCGTGGGCACAGGTTTAGCCGGTGCATCTGCAGCAGCGTCCCTTGCGGAACTGGGATACAATGTAACGGCATTCTGTTACCAGGATAGTCCCAGAAGGGCACACTCCATCGCTGCACAGGGAGGAATCAATGCGGCCAAGAACTACCAGAACGACAACGATTCTGTCTACCGACTCTTTTATGACACCATCAAGGGTGGCGACTACCGTGCACGCGAAGCCAACGTTCACCGTTTGGCAGAGGTCTCTCCCAACATCATCGACCAATGTGTGGCACAAGGTGTTCCGTTTGCCCGCGAATACGGTGGAACATTGTCCAACCGTTCTTTTGGGGGAGTACTGGTCAGCCGTACTTTTTATGCCCGCGGTCAGACAGGCCAGCAGTTGTTGCTGGGAGCCTATTCGGCTTTGAACCGGCAAATCAATGAGGGGACTGTAAAAATGCACACCCGCCACGAAATGATGGATGTCGTAGTGGTCGACGGAAAAGCGCGTGGCATCATCGCACGGGACATGGTAACCGGCGAGGTGAAACGGTTTGGTGCCCATGCAGTGGTTCTGGCAACCGGAGGATACGGAAATGTTTTCTTTCTCTCTACCAACGCGATGGGTTGCAATGCCTCCGCATCATGGGTAGCCTACAAGAAGGGGGCCTATTTCGCCAATCCCTGTTACGTACAGATTCACCCCACCTGCATCCCAGTTCACGGATCGCAGCAATCCAAACTTACGCTGATGTCGGAGTCTTTGCGCAACGATGGCCGTGTTTGGGTACCCCGGAAAAAAGAGGACGCAGAGAAACTGAGAAAAGGAGAGATCAAACCCAATGATATTGTTGATGAGGATCGCGATTTTTACCTGGAACGCAGGTATCCCTCCTATGGGAACCTCGTCCCACGTGATGTGGCATCCCGGGCAGCCAAAGAGCGCTGTGATGCCGGTTTTGGGGTAAACAAGGAGGGAATGGCTGTATTTCTCGATTTTAAATATGCCATTCAAAGACTTGGCCGCGACACCATCGCCAAAAGGTACGGCAACCTCTTCCAGATGTATGAAAAAATCACAGATGTGGATCCCTACAAGGAGCCCATGCAGATCTATCCTGCCATCCACTATACCATGGG
>CAZVTL010000059.1:0-17325 GCA_964630075.1 uncultured Tangfeifania sp. | reverse complement strand
AGGGAAAGTTTTACAGGTTTAAATTCCATTTGAAGCGATATACCCCGGTAAAAAAGATTCTCATCCGATGAACTGTAGGGTCTGACCCCTTCGCCCGACCGCATCAGAGAGGAGAGGTCTGAGGTATAACCAACGCCGCCACCCGACCACAGACTTACTCCCTGACCAAACCTGAGATGGTAATCTCCTGCCACTACCCTACGGATGACTCCCTTCCCCTTCCAACAAATGAAACCGGACAAAAAATCGAACCCTTGCCGATTGGATTTGCTGAAGAAGGCCTCACCGGCATCGTTTTCTGCAGTTAGACCAACTTCCAGCCACTGGCCTATGGTACCGCGGTATCTAGCGAAACTTCCAAATTGTTGCCCTCCATAAGCCGGTGGTTTGCCATTCTGGGCAGTATAACCAGTGGCATGCGGAAGCGTCATCTTTATCCTGAAGAGCATTGATTGCCGGATCATGTTGTCCCTCTTTTTCTGGGCAGAATCAGGCTCATGGGCAAATCTCAACATTGGTTCAATTTTCTTCAACAATTCCATGCTGAAGCTTTCTAAAACAGCAAGTTCATGGATGGTTAAAATCTCTCCATACTTCTCCCGGTAGGTTAAAATATCCCGAACCTGTTTAAAGTTGAACAAGCTGATTTGCATCAATTCCTCTTCTGTAGCTTTGTTGATGTAGATTGGATGATCCATAAAATAGCTGAGATCTTCCAACAATACGGAACTCTCGGTATTGCCATCTTCTGCTGATACAAGATTTTCCACCAGCTGTTCCATTTGTCGTTCTTTCCGCAAATCTGTCTGCTGGCAAAAGAGGGGCGAAATCCTAAATAGAAATCCACAAAAAACAAGCAATTGCAACGTGGAGCGTATCATGGGTCAAATTTGAAATAAAAGGAGATCATTGGAGTAAAACCCAGAAGTTCGTGGTGCACCATGGAAAAATCAAATTGGCAGAAACTCCATCCATATCCAAATCCAAAAGAGTGTTGAAAAGGATTGGTAGCCATACCTCCCCTCAGACTAAAATTTTCAAGCAAGGCAATCTCTGCTCCGCACCTGAAACCGGGTCCTGCCTTCTCTTCCAAGATAGCTTCTGCCAACAAAAGGATTTGACCTGTTAAAAAGTAGGCTGCACCACCCCTGGCCACCTTCGGGAAATTAAGGTGATTTTGAGCTGTTTCAGCTTTGGTAGAAACAATGTTGCGCAGGTGAAGCCCCAAGGAAAGTTTCCCGGATATTTTAAATCCAACTCCTCCATCGACTTGAATTGAACCCAAATGCCGGCCAGTTTCAGGAAGATTAAGGTCAAAATAGTTGAACAAAAGTCCTGCGGATAGATTCCTGGTCAGGTTTTTGGCAATTGAAATGCCAATTTCTGATTCAGCATAGCTTTCCACTGCAGCCTGCGATAGGCCCAGGGAGAGAACAGCCATGGGAATCGGGCAGACAACTGAAAGAGCCGTTTCATGGTAATCTTTGATCAAAAGGGGTTGACGGTAGCTGATACCCACCGAAGGAGATCTCGCAGCCGCCAAAAAGGCCTGGTTGTGAAAAACTGAAAATGGGGTTGACAGTGCGATGGTAGCCAAAGATAATGCCGACTCTTTGGCACCTGCAACAGTTACACGGTGTGAGGCAAAACCTTCGCATGCAATCACAAGAGTGAACAATTGAAACAACAGACCGGTTTTCAGATCTATGGCACGCATATCCGGGAAGTTTGGAAAGGAGAGCGTCCGGTCAACCCCACTGCGAGGGGAGATTAAAAAAGGGAGCTGCTGACCGCGCTCCCTCTAATATACTGCAAAAAAACGAGAATTCAAAAAATTAGTTGGTCTTAAATGGATATTTAACCTGAGCCAATTCGTTGTTTGCCTCTACAATTTTGTTTTTAAGTTCCTTTTTAAACTCGATCAATTTGGCCATCAAAACCGGGTCACCGGTTGCGATCATCTGGGCAGCAAGTATTGCTGCGTTTCTGGAACCATTGAGTGCAACGGTGGCCACAGGTATTCCGGGAGGCATTTGCAGGATTGCCAATATTGAGTCCCAACCTTCGAGCGAAGCTTTTATCGGAACGCCAATCACAGGGATGGGAGTCATTGCAGCAATTACCCCAGGCAAATGTGCAGCCATACCTGCTGCTGCAACAATAACCTTGATACCACGGGAATGGGCTGCTTTGGCAAATTTCTCCACCTCATCCGGTGTACGATGGGCAGAGAGTGCGTTCATTTCAAATGGTATTTCAAGCTGGTTAAGTACCTCAGCAGCTCCCGTCATAACACCCAAATCGGATGTGCTGCCCATGATGATACTCACTTTTGGTTCTAATTTTGCATTCATGGTTGTTTTCAGTTTAATTCTTCAAAATTACAATATATTCGGGATATTAACCTTTTGGTAACGCACGGACCCATTTTTTTTTGCCCTCCCCAAAAGAAAATTTTATATTTGCCGAACCATTTAAACGACAATTCCGTGACAGCCACATTGGTCTGTTCTTCTTGGGAATCGGCATTTTAACAGATTTGAATTATCAGTAATCTAAAGGTTTATACTTTGCATCGTGTCGCAAGCCATAAAATTGGCATGACCCGCATCCAAGGAGGAACAATTATTTCTATATTTATATGAGCTTGACAAGCGCAGGTATCAGGACAAGCAGCTCAGGCAAAAAATGAACGACAAAACAAACAAACCATTCTTTTATGAAAAGAATCAAACTATGGGACAAGGAATTTGAAATCTCACTACCATTCGAAGAGATTCAGCAAGCTATCCATAAAATGGCCGAACAGATGAAGGTTGACCTTGAAGGTAAAAACACGCTATTTGTTTGTATCCTGAATGGTTCGTTCATGTTTGCTGCTGATTTAATGAAAGCGCTGGAATTGAACGATGCAGAAATTTCCTTTCTAAAACTTGCCTCTTACGCAGGTACGGCATCCACTGGTGAAATTAAGGAGCTGATTGGATTGAATGAAAACATCAAGGATCGCACCGTGGTAATCCTTGAAGATATCGTAGACTCAGGTCACACCATCGCCGATGTAATTGCCCAGATATCGCAAAGAGGTGCCAAAGAGGTCAAGATTGCAACATTGCTTTTCAAGCCGGAAGCAATGAAGACTGAAGTCCAACTTGATTATGTTGGGTTGGAGATACCCAATGATTTCATTGTTGGGTATGGATTGGACTACGACCGCAGGGGACGTAATCTGAAAGACATTTATACGTTAGTAAAATAATTGACATGATAAACCTTGTTATATTTGGTCCACCCGGAGCCGGAAAAGGAACCCAAGCAACCAACCTGGCAAAGGCGTACCAATTGATTCATTTGTCAACAGGAGAAATTCTCAGGGATGAAATAGCTGAAGGAACAGAAACAGGCCTGATTGCCAAAGAGATTATAGACAGAGGTGAACTTGTTCCAGATGATTTGGTCATTGAACTAATCAGGCATCAATTGGACAACCATCCATTGGCCAAAGGATTTCTTTTTGATGGATTTCCTCGTACACTGCCGCAGGCGGAGGCCCTGGACAATCTCCTGGTTCATTATGGTAGAAGTGTCAGTGCCATGTTGTCACTGGAGGTAGAAAAAGAGCAGCTACTTGCACGACTGATGAACAGGGGAAATTCTTCCGGCAGAAGCGATGATGCCAATCGATCGGTTATTGAGAACAGGATAGAGGTCTACAATCAAAAAACGGCTCCGCTGATCAATTATTACAGCAAGGTTGGAAAATATGAGCGGATCAATGGTATTGGAACAGTTCAGGATATTACAGAACGGTTAATAGCCATTATCGAAAAGTTGCCTTTAAACATAAGAAGCCTTTAACTGACTTCTTTTGTTTAACTCAGATTTGCCTCGGAAGATTTTCTGCCACCAATTCCAACTCTTTGTACCAGGCTTCGCCATATTTTCTTATCAGGGGCTCCTTGAGGTATTTCCACAAAGGCAAGTTGTTGTTCTTGCCACACAACCTTCCCGCCTTGCAAATTTTCAGCTTTTCATAGTTCACTCCGTCAAACCGCTTGTATTCGGTAATCCGGATGGGGAAGAGATGGCAGGAGACTGGTTTCCTGAACCCTGTATTTTTCTCAAAAAAGGCCCTTTCAATGGCACACAAGGTGATTCCGATGTCATTTACAAAGGTAAAAACACACTCATTTTTCCCAACAATCGGAGTTACCAGGTCTCCATCCTGGTCAATGAGTGAAAATCCCTGTCTACTAATCTCCTCCTGATTTTCAACAGAGAGGTATTCCCTGAAATCAGGATAGAGTCTTTCGATGGTATCGGCCTCCTCTTTTGTAACGGGGGCACCGCTGTCACCTTCGATACAACAGGCACCTTTGCAATGACCAAGGTCGCAACAGAATTTCGATTCGATCACATCCATGCTCAGGATGGTCTTTCCAATCTCAATCATATCAATACTTTTCCTGTCATCTCTGGTGGGACCGGCAAACCCATAATGGTTAAAATGGTGGGGGCCACATCCGCCAGAATTCCGTTGTTGATGACTGCATCCTTGTTGTCTGTCACCCAGATACAGGGCACAGGATTGAGTGAGTGGGCAGTATTGGCGCTTCCATCTTCATTGACAGCGAAATCAGCATTGCCATGATCGGCAATCACCAGCACATCGTATCCATTTGAACGGGCAGCTTCAACTACTTCCTTTACGCTTTGATCGACTGCTTTTACGGCTGTCTCAATGGCACTGTATACACCAGTATGGCCTACCATGTCGCCATTGGCAAAATTGAGACAGATAAAATCGGCGCTTTTCTTGTGCAATTCGGCGACAATGGCATCTTTGACCAAGGGGGCCGACATCTCCGGCTGCAGGTCATAGGTTGCGACCTTTGGGGAAGGGATCAAAATCCTTTTTTCTCCATTGAATTCACTCTCCCTGCCACCGGAGAAAAAGAAGGTTACATGGGCATACTTTTCTGTTTCCGCAATTCTGATCTGGTTCAATCCCGCTTTTGAAACTACCTCACCCAGCGTATTGTAAACATTATCCTTGTCAAAAATGACGTGGATATTTTTGAAGGAAGATTTGTAATTGGTCATGGTGTACCACTCCAGCGGGATGGTGTGCATCTCCTGTTCGTGGTGATTCTCCTGGGTAAATGCGATGGTCATCTCGCGCAAACGGTCGGTACGGTAGTTGAAACAGATCACGACATCTCCCTCCTGAATGGTTGCCAACGGTTGATCATGGTCATCTGTCATAACGATTGGCTTGATAAATTCATCGGTAATACCTTCATCATAGGATGCCTGAATGGTAGCCAGCAGATCTTTGCTTTTTTGTCCGACAGACCTGGTAAGCATATCATAGGCCAGTTTTACCCGGTTCCAATTGTTGTCGCGGTCCATCCCATAATAGCGACCGATGAGGGTGGCAAATTTGGCTTTGGTTGTTGACAGTTGCCTCAGGTCTTCTTCAACGAATCCGTAACCGCTACGTGGATCTGTATCGCGACCATCGGTCAAGCCATGTACAAAGATCTTTTCCAATCCCATATCGGTGGCAATCTGCGCAAGAGCCACCATGTGAAGACTGAGTGCGTGTACCCCGCCAGGACCAATCAAACCGATCAGGTGAACTGGTTTGTTGTGCTCTTTGGCATGGGTAAAAGCCTTGATAATTTGCACATTATCTCTCAGCTTGTTCTCACGGATCGCCTTGTTGATCTTGACCAAATCCTGGTACAATACCCGTCCGGCACCAATGTTCAGGTGACCAACTTCGGAGTTTCCCATCTGTCCATCCGGAAGGCCAACATCTTCACCGGAGGTCAGCAATTGGGCGTGCGGGTAGGTGTTCCAGAGATGATTGATGAAATCAGGATGGGTTGAGTAGATTACATCTGATTTGCTTTTGTCTCCTATTCCCCAACCATCGAGAATCATCAAGAGTGTGCGCTTTATATTTGTCATTTTGTTCGATTTTAAACCATAAAATTAGACCGCAAAGGTACGGTTTTTAATTGTTTTTTACGACAAATTTGCGTGTCAGGTTTCCGCTATTTGATTGAAGAACCAAGAAATATAGTTGATCTTTCAGACCTGAACAGTCCAGTATTACTGAATAATCAGCTGCTGGCAAAATCCTGCCAAGCAGTGTCAACACCAATTTCCCATTTACATCGAATACATTCAAATCGACATGCTGGCGCTCCTTCAATGAAAATTGAACAGTGGCAAGCTGGTTCACCGGATTGGGAAACAATACCAAACTACCGACAGGCCGTTCCAGGGGGAATGGATCATCCATGGCTGTTGCAGAAAAGGCTGATTGAATTCCTTGCCAAAGCTCTGGTTTACCATTCTCGTAACTCAAGGCCCAAATGCCAATCCCAGCCAGATTGCGTTGAACGACCAACTCAAATTTGTAGCCATAGCTCATGACATCATCATACCAAATCTGGCGGTATTGATTGGAACCATCCTTGTAGCTAATCCAGGGTACTTTGGTAGATTGGTCAAATATTTTGCCGTAAGATTGGGCCAGTACTTCCGCAGCAACGGCTGTAAGCGAGGTTGCCTTGCCAGTTGCAGTGGCTTTACGGAGCGTACCTGAAACCGGCCAGTTGTATCCAAACCAGGGTATTCCCAACAACAATTTTTGGGATGGTACTCCGCTGGCCAGGTAAGTCTCTACACTCTTGGATACATTGTAATTCTCCCCTGCCATGGGTGAAACCGGTCCAGCGGTTGTGGATCCACTCCAATAATAATCATACCCCATGACGATCAGGTAATCGCACAATCCGGCAAGCGCAGGAAGATCCCAGGATCCACTCCAGTCTACGGCAGGAGTAGCCATTGAAATCTCTGCCGTTGGCAGCTCCGCCTTAATGGCTTTTGTTGCTCTTCGCATGAATGCCACCAGGTCTGAACGGTGCGCCAGACTCACCAATTCAAAATCAAAATTGACCCCATCACCGTTTCTTGATTTCAGCAAAGTAGTAATGGTCTGGATCATTTTGATCTGCTTCAGGGTATCTCTCAGCAAGGCATGATTCGCTGCTGTTCCAAAGTTTGTGACAGTCAGCAATACTTTTACCCCTCGCTGGTGTGCATATTCGATGACAGGTGTCTGGTCCCAACCATTGATGGTTTTGTATCCACCGGTCAAGGTATCGGTTTCATAACTAAAGTAGGCGAGGTGGGTTAACAGGTTGTAATCGTATGAAAGGTAAGCAGATGCTGCGGCCCAATAGGGGTGCCATCCAAATACCTTGCGGGAAAGATCCGACTTCTTGTTGGGTAGCCAGGGAGCGGGTCTGCTCAGGGATGCAGGCTGCAATCGTAAAATTGAGTCACTGCGGTACCTGAATTGCTGACTCTCGCGTTGATGTATACCTATATGCAACGTATCCTCTTGTGAATAACCCAATTGACTAAATAAGAGTAAGAGAAGAATTAGCAGGCATCTCAAATCCATCGAAATCCAATTTGTTTGGTATGTTGTATGACAGATTCAAAGATAGAAATTTTTGTATAATTGCGTATGTCAGAAGCAAAATCAAAGAATTAGGTTTCAAAAAAACAGCCGCCCGGTGGGCGGCTGTTTTTTTTGAAACCTAATTTGTAAGATGTCGGCCAGACGGCTTTACACGGTATAGGTAGAAGAAGCGGTATCCCCTCCCCTTCCGGTCCAGTTGGTATGGAAGAACTCTCCGCGTGGTTTGTCGAGTCTTTCGTAGGTATGCGCACCGAAATAGTCACGCTGGGCCTGCAGCAGGTTGGCTGGAAGCCTTTCGCTACGGAAGCCGTCGAAATAGGTCAATGCGGTTGCCAGACAAGGAATTGGAATTCCCTGGGTGAAGGCAGTAGCCACCACTCTTCTCCAACCCTCCTGGGCTTTTGTGACTGTTTCATTGAAATAGTTGTCCAGCAACAGGTGTTCAAGACCAGGATTTTTGTCAAACGCCTCCTTGATTTTTCCCAGGAATACGGAACGGATGATGCAACCACCTCGCCACATCAGGGCGATTCCACCGTTGTTCAGGTTCCATTTGTACTCTTTTGCGGCTTCACCCATCAGGTCATAGCCTTGGGCATAGGAGATGATCTTTGCTCCGAACAGTGCATCTTTCAGGTCACTCAGGAATTGTGCACGATCGCCGGTAAATTTCTTCTCCGGACCATGCAGCACTTTGGATGCCTTAACCCTCAAGTCTTTCTGGGCAGAAAGACATCTGGCAAAAACGGATTCGCCAATCAATGTTAGTGGAATGCCAAGGTCAAGCGCAGCCACACCGGTCCATTTACCGGTACCCTTCTGACCGGCTGTATCAAGGATTTTCTCGACAAGGGGATCGCCGTTTTCGTCCTTGAAACCAAGGATATCGCGGGTGATTTCAACCAGGTAGCTGTCGAGATCACCTTTGTTCCACTCGGCAAAAGTCTCGTGCATTTCATCTGCCGTCATTCCAAGCAATTCTTTCATGATCTGGTAGGCTTCGCAAATGATCTGCATGTCGCCATACTCGATGCCGTTGTGCACCATTTTTACGAAATGTCCTGCACCGTTCTCTCCAACCCAGTCGCAGCAAGGTTCACCATCCACCTTGGCTGCTACTGCCTGAAATATAGTTTTTACAGCTGGCCATGCAGCAGGAGAACCGCCTGGCATCATGGAGGGGCCCAAAAGCGCGCCCTCTTCTCCGCCTGAAACACCAGTTCCGATGAAAAGCAACCCTTTGCTTTCAACATATTTCGTCCGGCGAATGGTGTCGGGGAAGTGTGAGTTTCCACCATCGATGATGATATCGCCTGCCTCGAGGTGCGGGATAATCTGCTCAATGAAATCGTCTACCGGTGATCCGGCTTTGACCAGCATCATGACCTTGCGCGGACGTTCCAGGTTCTGGCACATTTCGGCAATGCTGTGGCATCCGATGAAGTTTTTACCTGCACCACGACCGGCGATAAATTTATCGACCTTATCTACCGACCTGTTGTATACAGCAACGGTAAAACCCTTGCTCTCCATGTTCAATACGAGGTTCTCCCCCATTACGGCCAATCCAATCAACCCAATATCAGCTTTCTTCATTTTAAAAAAATTTAAAAATTATTTATATCTATAATTATCTCAATATCTTGCATCTTAAGCCATCACTCATAACTTATAACTCATAACTTAAACCCAATTCTTTTCAGTTTATCAATCACTTTGGGATTGTTGAACTTTCCGGTTACGGTAAATGCGGGAAACTCCCTCCGTACCGGGTAATCTCCCCGTTGTTTTTCGAATGTTGCGGTATTGGACCGGAGGCGGGCATCATCTTGCCTGATATCGTAGGTTGAAAGGATGGCTTCGGCCAAGATTTGCCTGTTGGTTTTGTTGGTCCCATCGATCAGGATTTCAGAAACAGCGGGTCTCTCAACATCCACAGGTTTCCAATTTTTAGCGCCCAACCCAAGGAAACGGCTGACAGCCTGCACACTCATCTCCGTACCATTGGCCTTTCCATCCCTGGAATATCCGGCGATGTGCGGAGTGGCAAGGTCGACCAAGCCAAGCAGTTCCAAATCAATATCGGGCTCATTTTCCCAACAATCCACCACTGCACCTGAAATCTGTCCGGCAATGATAGCTGCCTTTAGCGCTGAAGTCTTTACAACCTCTCCCCTGCAACTGTTTATGAAGATCGGTTTTCGGGTCATGCGGGCAAACAGTTGCTCGTCAGCCATGTGCCATGTCGCATCGGGTCCTTCCTGGTTCAGCGGCACATGCAGGGTAATCAGATCGGCTTCATCCAGGATCTTGTCAAGGGTGACAAACCCATCTTCCCCCTCCTGACGTGCACGCGGGGGATCGTTCAGCAGGGTACGCATTCCAAAGATCTCGGCTATTCTGGCTACTTTTGAACCTACGTTGCCTACGCCAACAATGCCGATGGTTTTGCCGGCAAGGTCCCAATCCCTCTTCTCGGCCATTACCAGGATGGCTGATGCAATGTATTGTTCGACAGATTTGGCATTGCAACCTGGGGCATTGGTCCATCTTATCCCGGCACGGTCACAAAAATCGGTATCGATGTGGTCGTATCCGATCGTTGCGGTAGCAATAATTTTGACAGAAGAACCCGACAACAAAGTCTCGTTGCAGATGGTTCTGGTACGGGTAATGATTGCATCTGCATCTCTGACGACCTCAGCAGTTGTCTTTGGTCCGGGCAGGTAGACCACCTCGGCATAAGGTTCAAGAGCGCCCTGGATGTAGGGTATTTTGTCGTCGATAACGATCTTCATTCTCTCACGATTTGTTTGAAGGGTTTGAATTGTTTTAAATGTTTGAATGGTTACAGGTTCTTAACATTATAAACATGACAAACATTTTAAACTTTATAAACAGTCTTATCTTCAATATTTAAATCTCTCCCTGTAAGCCCACAGCCCTAATGCCGGATTGGAGATGTAAAAGATCTCCTCCCCATCGGGCATGGTATTGAAACCATCCTTCAGTTTCTTCGGGTCATAGCTCTTCAGCATCTCGCTGAGACTGGCATATTTAAAACCTACACTCTCAATCTCCAGCTGGGTGAGATTTTTTGGTTCCTCACCGGGGCAATAGGTGATGTTGAACCTACCCTCAGAAGAGCCATGAATCAGGTGTGCGGCAGCACTCAGGTTGTTGCGGATCTCTTCGTGCTCTTCACAAGCCTTCAAAGTGGCCGGTGTCCCGAAGTAGCCATACTTCCGGATCAGGCGGTCGATCTCCTTGTCTTCACCGAATTCGACCAGTGCAGGTGCCAGGATAATCAGCTCACCCTCATCTGCAAGGGCCATCCGGGTACGGTAGATGGATTTGTTACCCAGCCAGGTACTCTTGAACTCTGTTGGGTCAAGATAGACCACCACCTTTTTCAAAGGCTTCTCCAGCATCTCAAAATTGATCTGCAGCGAGAGTTTGGCAGCAAGGTCAAAGACCTCCGCATCATCCCCAATAAATAGTCCGCGGGTTTTAATCTTGCCATCTGATTTATCCAAACCAACGACAGTCTGGACATAGACAATCGGAAGATTTTGGGTGAAATTATCTGAGGCATAGTTGAATACCCTGCGAACAGGGGTATCTGCGTGTCCCATCATACGCTCCATCCCATAGGCAGCTCCGATGAAATGGCTCTTGTTGATCCCCTCAACCCCACCGGTTCCAACGAAAATATTCTTGTTGTAATTGGCCATACCCACCACTTCATGCGGGACTACCTGTCCGATGGAGAGGATCAGGTCAAAATTACCTTCCAGCAACAATTTGTTCACCTGGGCAGGCCAGGGGAAACTAACGGCACCCTTGGATACCTCCTCCACAAAGCTGGCAGGAACCTCACCAACCGTTACCACGTCGTTGCGCCAGTCATGCTCCCGGATCAGGGAGGCAGGCATCGTGCCAAACATGTGGTCGATCTGGTGGGCAGTCATGGGTGTATGGGTGCCCAGTGCAGGCAGCACATCTGTCAGGGCGTCCCCATAATATTGCCACGTCATTTCGGTCAGTTCTCCTGCACGGCTGGGCAAACGGGTATAATCAGGCGGAATAGCCAGCACCTTTTTACGCGTTCCAAGTTTTTGGAAAGCTTCGAACAAGCCCTTTTTCAGCTCTTCGGCAGACAATTCAGATGATGCGGAACCTATTTTGTAATAAATCATGATTTATTTTTTTTGTTTGAAGGGTTTAAAATGTTTTAAAAGTTTGAAGGGTTGCCTTTTCACAGAACATTTCAAACCCCTCAAACATTTTAAACATTTCAAACAATCTTATTTATCGTTTGACGCGGGCATTCCCTTTCCAGATACTCCAAACCATATCCTCATCGGCAGGTTGGGCGTAGTCGGTCAGGAAAGTGGTTGCAAGTGCACCGGATGCCCAGCCGAACTGGATCCATTTCGCAGGTTCCCAACCCTTCAGGATACCATACAGCAAACCGCCAACAAAACCATCTCCACCACCAATACGGTCGAGGATGGTAATTTTTCTTGGCTCCACCACATGCCATTCGTTGCCTTCCAGCACGATAGCACCCCAAAGATGCTCATTGACACTGACCACCTGGCGCAGTGTTGTTGCGAATACCGAAGCATTGGGGAATTTCGCCTTGACACGGTAAATCATCTCCTTGAAACCATCGATTTCTGAACTGATCTGTTTTCCACCGGCTTCCGGACCCTCGATGCCCAGACAGAGCTGAAAGTCCTCTTCGTTGCCTATCAGGATATCGGATACTGAAGCAATCTCCTCAAAGATGGCGCTTAACTCGGTTTCTCTTCCTTTCCAGAAAGAGGCCCTGTAGTTGAGATCGAAGGCAATGCGGGTTCCATTCTTCTTGGCTGCACGTGCCAGTTCCAGGCAGAATTTGCTGGTTTCGGGCGACAGGGCTCCGATCAATCCGGACAGGTGGACAATCTGGACACCTTCCTGGACAAAGATCCGATCCAGGTCAAAATCCTTCACATTCAGCGTACGACCTACCTCGCCGGCACGGTCGTTCTGTACCCTTGGTCCGCGGGTTCCATATCCACTGTCGGCAATGTTGAACTGGTGACGGTAACCCCAGGGATCCCCCTGCTCCACTTCGACCCCTTCGTAGGTCATGTTGCGGCTCAATAGGTTGCTTTTGATCATTTTTGCTATCGGGCTATCCTTGACAAAAGTGGTCAAGACCTTCACAGGAAGTCCAAGGTAGGAGGAGATACTGGCTACATTGGTCTCCGCACTGGAAACCTCCATTTGAAAAAGTGAGCTGCTGTGAACGGGCTGTCCGTTGAGCGGTGTAATCCTGATTCCCATGCTGGTTGGCACCAGGAGGGATGTTTTGCAATTTTGTTTTAATGTGATGCTCATATGGAAAAGTTTGAAATGTTTAAAAAGTTTGAAGGGTTTGAAATGTTTAAAAAGTTTGAAGGGTTTGAAAAGTTTGAAGGGTTTCTATCCTTGAGCATTGCTGGCTGGAGATTCTTTCTTTCAACATTTCAAACATTTCAAACTAAAAAAAACATTTCAAACAAATTTTTCAGACTCCGCTGTAAGCGTTGAAACCACCGTCTACCGGTATAACAATCCCGGTGACGAAAGAGGAAAGATCTGAGAGCAGGTAGAGTGAAGCCCCCTGCAAGTCATCCGGATCCCCAAATTTACCCATGGGTGTATTGGTTACAATTTTGTTGCCACGAGCAGAATAGCCACCCGTCTTTTCATCCAATACAAGAAAGCGATTCTGGTTGGTGATGAAGAATCCCGGAGCAACTGCGTTGACACGGATGCCCATCTTTGCCAGGTGAACTGACAACCATTCGGTGAAGTTATTGACAGATGCCTTGGCGGCCGAATAGGCTGGTATTTTGGTAAGGGGGTGATAAGAATTCATGGAGGAGATGTTCAAAACGGAGCCCTTTCGGCTCACCAGCATATCCTTGGTAAATACCATTGTAGGAAGTATGGTTCCTTTGAAATTGAGGGCGAACACCTTGTCAAAACCCTCCATCTGGAGTCCATAAAAGGTCTTTTCAAGATTGTCCATGTCGGCTTCTTCCATCTGCTCCACCTGGGTGGTAGCCTGGGGTGAGTTTCCACCCGCGCCATTGATCAAAAGTTCGATCGGACCCAATTTCTCATTGATCACGATTTTGGCCGCCTCGAGAGACTCCTTGTCCAAGACATTGGCTTTGACACCGATGCAGGCAGCACTGAACTCAGCACTTATTTCGGCAGCCACTTGCTGGGCCAGCTCTTCGTTCAAATCCACGATTGCCACCTTTGTGCCAACGGATACAAGCGCTTTGACAAGTGAAATCCCGATCACACCGGCACCACCCGTGATGACACATACCTTTCCGTTCAGGTCGTCGAATGAAATTTTTTTCATACTTACTAATTTTGTTGTTTATGATTTAGAATGAGTTGTAAAAATCAATGTTCTCTTTGGTAATCAGATCGATGGAAGTAAAGTTTTCTTTTTTAATGGTCTCCTTTTTAACGAGTGAATCGAACAACAGATGAATCGCGTGAAATCCTTGTAATTCAGGCTTCTGACAAATAAGAAAATCAATTTTACCCTCTTTTAAAAGGGCAATATTCTGTGGTATCAGGTCGTATCCTATTATTTTGGGTGAGACACAAAGTGTTTTAAAACAGGCAGCTGCCAAATGCACTTTCGAATTTGTAACAAAAATACCTCTCACTTCGCAAGGTTGAATTCCCATCTCTTCCAAACGGGCAACAATTTCATCTCCGCTTTCGGATACCTCCATTTTGATCAACCTATGGCCGTTCTCACTGGAGTCAAAATATCGCAAAAAGCCATGTTCGCGTTTGATCAGGTGGCTGGCATTGTCGAGTTCCCTGGCAAAATGAATCAAAAGGATCAGACTATTTTCGCCCACACCCCAGTCCGTCAATTTGGCGGCAAGGAATCCGCTATCGAAGGAGCTTTGTGCAACAAAACCAATGGGATGTGTATCCTCAAGGGTTGCATCAATATATATGTAAGGTATTTCCAATTCATCCAGCTTTTTGCTAAAAAGCGTCGCCTCCCTTTTTGCCCAGGGTGCCATCATCACTCCATCAGGAGAAATATCCAGGATCTTTCCAGCTTCCCTGGAGAAGGAGAGCCTGTCATCCATGTCGAAGTAGAATTGCTGTACTTTCACCCCATAGGCTTTGAGTTGGTTCATTGCCTTTTCTACTCCCTGTTGTGGTTTGGACCAATAGGTATCCTGACTGGAGGCTTTGGGCATCAAGGTTGCAAACACAATGCTCTTTTTAGAGGCCAGACTGCTTGCCAACAGGTTTGGACGGTAGTCAAGTTCGTCAATGATCTGCTGGATCTTCTGCTTTGTTTCACTGGAAACCTCACCCCTGTTGTGGAGAACCCTGTCGACTGTGCCGATGGAAACACCCGCCTTGAGTGCGATATCCTTGATCCTTGTGTTCTTTCTCATTTTACTGATTGAGTCGGAGCAAATTTAAACATTATTTTAACTCGTGTACGAACACGGAAGAAAAATATTTGTATTTTTTTTACTTAAATTTCATGTTTAATAAACCTTGGATTAAAAAAATATCTACTTTCGTGAACGAACACGGAACTTTGATTTTACCCAGATGCCACCCATGGATCCGTTGCGTGTCTGGGACAAGAAAGATCCATCATGGTCTCATGTTTTTTCAAGAAAACAATTTTACAAAGATGAAAAAGTTAGGAAAATACAGTTTTGGTATTGGCGACAGGTTCGCCCATCAGGGAAGTGCTCAATTGAGGGCATTGCAGAAAGCGCAAAACGGGGGCATAGTAGTGACTCCGGTATGGAACAAATCCAACAGGGAACACATGTATGTACACTCTAAACCTGCCGATACCAGGGCAGAAGCAGATCAGGCCGTTAATGCACTGGCTTACAAGGGTGATTATTGCGTGGATGCCGACCACATCAATCTGAGCAATGTGGAGGGATTTGTAGACACCTCCGATTTCTTCACCATTGATGTAGCCTCAAAAATCGGAATCGCAGCGCCTGCTGAAGCGGTCGATGCTTTTGTTGCTTCCTGTTCTGCTTACACCGGGGAACTCAAAATTCCGGCAATTTCGCATCCATTCCATGTGGACGAATCGATGCTGAGGTCTATTGCCGGCAAGTTTTTGACAGCCATCGAAGAGGCTGGTAAAATATACCGGTTCATCGCCGAAAATAAAAAATCAGGAAATTTCGTAACCGAGATCTCGATGGATGAGGTGGAGACTCCCCAATCACCGGTTGAGCTCTTTTTTATCTTAAAAATGATCGCCAACCAGGGCATTCCTGCCCAGACCATTGCACCGAAATTTACGGGCAGGTTCAACAAGGGGGTCGACTATGTGGGAGATGTAGCCATGTTTGCCAAGGAGTTTGAGGAAGATATCCTGGTCATTGACTTTGCGGTCAAGGAGTTTCAGATGATGGACAATCTCAAGCTAAGTGTTCATTCCGGCTCCGATAAATTTTCGATTTATCCGGAAATCCAACGAATCATTACCAAATACGACAAAGGGATCCACGTCAAAACTGCCGGCACTACCTGGCTGGAAGAGGTGATCGGACTTGCTGTATCCGGAGGTGAAGCCCTGAAAGCTGCTAAGTCCATTTATGCCCAGGCACTTTCCCGTCAGGAAGAGTTGTGTGCACCCTACGCAGATGTTATCGATATACATGCAGATCAACTGCCAACTGCTGAAGCAGTAGCCGAATGGAGCAGTGAAAAATTTGCCAATACCCTCCGGCACATTCCCGGGCATCCCGACTACAATCCGAATTTGAGACAATTGATTCATGTCGGCTACAAAATCGCCTCGGAGATGGGCACCTATTACACAGACCTGCTCAAAGCCAACAAAGCGGTGATTGGGCAGTGCGTGGAAGAGAATTTGTACGACAGGCATCTAAAGCGTCTGTTCACGCTTTGAGGAAGTGCCTAAAGTGAACTAAAGTGACTAAAGTGCCTAGAGTACTTACGGTTCAAGGATAATTGAAGACATAACTCATAACTCATAACTTATAACTTATAACTCATAGCTTTTATGAAAAATTTTATGGACGAAGATTTTCTTTTGCATTCAGATACTGCAAGAGAATTGTACCATGATTATGCAGCCAAAATGCCCATCTTCGACTACCACTGCCACATTGCCCCGAAAGAGATTGCGGACGACAAGCGGTTCGACAACATGACGCAGATCTGGTTGAATGGGGATCATTACAAGTGGCGAGCCTTGCGCACCAATGGAGTTGATGAACGGTTTTGCACCGGCGACGCCTCCGATTGGGAGAAATTTGAGAAATGGGCTGAGACAGTCCCTTACACTTTGCGCAATCCGCTTTACCACTGGACGCATTTGGAATTACGCAAACCATTCGGTATTAAAACAGTCCTGAATGGGGATTCGGCGCAGGCCATCTGGGAGAACTGCAATGCTCAACTTAATTCGGAAGGGTTCTCCTGCAGGGGTATCATCCAGAAAGCCAATGTCCACACCATCTGTACCACCGATGATCCGGTTGATTCGCTGGAGTACCACCGTGATATCAAGGAGAGCGGTTTTGGTGTGCAGGTGTTGCCAGCCTGGCGGCCGGATGCTGCCATGATGGTAGAAGACCCTGCTACTTTCAATGTTTATGTCAATAGACTGGAGGCAGCCGTCGACAGCAGCATTTCAAATTTCCCATCGTTTATAACTGCCATTGACCAACGCCACCATTTCTTCCATGAGAATGGCTGCCGTCTTTCCGACCATGGGT
>CAZVTL010000058.1:10624-17533 GCA_964630075.1 uncultured Tangfeifania sp. | reverse complement strand
CTTCCGTTCCAGCTCCTTAAGGTTGTCGAGTTTCTTCTTGGCCAGGAAGCTGTAGATATCCCCCAGGTGCTCTTTGACGCGCTTGTTCCCGAATTCATATACCTTGGAAACCAGACCGTCCAGGAAGTCACGGTCGTGGGAGACCAATATCAGGGTACCGTCAAAATCCTTGAGGGCAGTCTTGAGAATATCCTTGGTGCGCATATCCAGGTGGTTGGTGGGCTCATCCAGGATCAGCAGGTTCACAGGTTCCAGCAATAGCTTTACCATGGCCAGCCTGGTCCGCTCTCCACCCGACAGAACTTTTACCTTTTTGAAAATATCATCCCCGCTGAACATGAATGCCCCCAGCATGTCCTTGATTTTGGTACGGATATCCCCTACCGCCACATCGTCGATGGTCTGAAATACCGTTAACTCTTCATCCAGCAAAGAGGCCTGGTTCTGGGCAAAATAACCGATCAGGGTATTGTGACCCAGCGTCAGTTTGCCCTGGTACTCAATTTCGTTCATGATGGCCTTTACAAGGGTGGATTTGCCCTCCCCGTTTTTCCCTACAAAGGCGATCTTTTCCCCTCTTTCGAGGGTCAGGGAGACATTCGAAAAGACCCGGTGGTCGCCGTAACTCTTGGCCAACTCCTCCACAATCACCGGATAGTTACCGGATCTTGGAGAGGGAGGAAACTTCAGCCGCAAGGCTGAACTATCTACCTCATCCACTTCGACCATTTCAAGTTTTTCCAGCATTTTTACCCTTGACTGCACCTGCAGGGTCTTGGAATAGGTCCCCTTGAAGCGTTCGATGAATTCGGTGGTTTCGGCAATCATCTTCTGCTGCTCGTCGAACTGTTTCTGCTGCTGTTCACGGCGTTCCCTGCGCAGTTCAAGGTACTTGGAGTAGTTTACCTTGTAGTCGTAGATGCGGCCCATGGTGACCTCTATGGTACGGGTGGTGATGTTGTCGACAAAGGCACGGTCGTGCGAAATGACCATGACCGCCTTGGCGCTGTTGACCAAAAACTCTTCCAGCCACTGCACCGATTCGATGTCCATGTGGTTGGTAGGCTCATCCAGCAGGATCAAATCAGGCTTTTGCAACAGGATCTTGGCCAGTTCAATGCGCATCCGCCAGCCTCCGCTGAATTCGCTGGTGGGACGGGTAAAATCCTCCCTTACAAAGCCAAGTCCCAGCAAGATCTTTTCAATTTCGGCATCAAAATTGATCTCCTCGATCGAATAGTACATTTCGCTCAGAGAAGAGACCCGCTCAATTAAAGCACTGTAACTCTCAGATTCATAATCGGTACGGGTAGCCAACGCTTCGTTCAGGGTGGCAATTTCACTCTCCATTTCATGGATTCGGGAAAAGGCCTGGGCAGCCTCCTCAAACACTGTGCGGTGATCGACGGTCAGCAGGTGCTGGGGCAAATAGGCGATCACCGCCTCCTTAGGGGCAGAGATCCTACCCTTGCTGGCCGTTTTGGCCCCCGCCATGATTTTCAGCAAGGTCGATTTTCCGGCGCCATTCTTCCCCATGAGGGCAATCCGGTCCTTGTCGTTGACCACAAAGGAGATATCCGAAAAGAGGGTTGATCCGCCAAATTCTACTGTAAGTCCGTCCACTGAAATCATGCCTGCCTGTTTTTGAAGGCGCAAAGATATCGGGATTTCGGGAATTAATTGCTTGTGTACAGAACAATTCTTCACCCACATTGTTAAGAGTTAAATAGGTCGCTATATCATTTTGATGGTAAAAATGCCTTCAGGCAGAGAAATGAAGGTTTGAGTCAGGGAAAAATGAATTGGAGGTGTAGAAAAATGGATTTCACCTGCAGAAAAATGAATTGAACCTGACGCAATGTCAGTTTATGGTAGGGAAAAATGCATTTGTGCTAAGGAAAAATTGATTTTGTCAAGAGAAAAGTAGATTGTAGCAAGAGAAAAATACATTGGAGCAAGAGAAAATTACATTGGAGGTAAAGAATTGTCATTTTGATGCAAAGAAAATGTAATTTAAGGAGTTGAAAAGTTCACTTTAGCTGGAACATGGAACTTCAACACAAGAAAATGGTCAACCTCAAGCAGAGCAAAGAATATTGGGTGTTAAGCGTTGAATGATACAGAAGAATGGAGAACAAATACAAAGGGATTGGGGAGCTTTTAATGACATCCCGTGGAATAGATATTTCGGGATTTGATTCTTCTTTTGTGGAAAAATCAATTGGAAGAAGGCGCTCTGCCTGCAATGATCTCACGAATGCTGAATACCTTGAGCTTCTCAAGGCAAACGACCTTGAAGCAGATCTGCTGATCGATTCGCTGCATGTCTCCTATACGGAATTTTTCCGCAATCCATTGACCTTTTCCTGCCTCGAGCAGGTGGTATTGCCCCTGCTGCTGGCAGCCAAGGTCAAGAAGAAGGAGAAGAGCATCCGTATCTGGTCTGCTGCCTGTGCATCAGGGCCTGAACCCTACAGTCTCGCCATGCTGATCGACGAAGTGAATTGCAATCATCCGGGCAAAATCAACTTTCAGATTTTTGCCACAGACAACAATCTACCGGAATTGTCCAAGGCTGGAATGGGGGTCTTTCCTTCCAATTCCATGACAAAGGTGACCCTCAAAAGAGCACAGAGCTATTTTACCCGGGATGGAGAGCAATACACGATCTCTCCCCACATGAAGGGGATGGTGGATTTCTCCTACTTCGACCTGCTGTCAGACAGCAGGTCATGCCCAGAGCCAAGCATCTACGGCAATTTTGACCTGGTCATGTGCAGCAATCTCCTTTTTTACTATCAACCAGAACTGCACCTCAAAATTCTTGGAAAGATAGAGGGGACCATGGCTCCCGGTGGCTTCCTGGTTACAGGGGAGACAGAAAGGGATTTTTTGCTGAAAAACGGTTACCAGGAGGTCATTGAATACTCAGCCATCTTTAGAAAAAGATACCAAGTACAAAAACTATAAACAGATTTTCCATGCAACAGTTTACAAACCTGAAAATAGGAAACCAGCTCCGAATCGGATTCGGAACTATACTGGTATTGATCCTTGTGCTGGGTGCCATCTCGTGGCATCAATCCAACAGAATTGCAGAACAAACATCTGATTTGTACAGCCACCCCTTACAAGTAAGGCGTGCACTTGGTGACTTAAAATCCAATATCCTCCAGATGCGCTGGGAGCTCTTGAGTTTGCAGCTCAACAAGGATGAAAAACTGAGACAAAGTTCCCTCCAAAAGATGGAGCTCTACCAATTAAATGCCGAACACAGCCTGGATACCATCTCCATATCCTATCTGGGCCCTAAATCAGATGTGGTTGATGCACGCGCAGCATACCATTCGTGGGTAGCCACCGTAAGGGAATTCAGTGTCCTTGTATTGGAAAATAAGAGTGGTACCGAACTGACACACTTTGACCAAGTGGCAGATATGAACAAAAAAATTGAACTGGTATTGACATCCATTGAGACGATCAGCGAGTTTGCCTACAAGAAGGGCAATTCGTTCTACGCTTCCAGTATTCAGATGAAAAAATCGCTGGATCTTCAGCTCTTGATTACAGTGATTGTGATTTTTTCATTTTCATTTCTGATCATTTACATCCTGCTGCGAAATATCCAGCAACCTGTGAGTGAACTAATCAGAGCCACAAGGTTGTTTGGAAAGGGCAAGATGGAAACGCGCAGCAACTATATTTCGCACAACGAATTCGGGATCTTGTCAGACTCGTTCAACAAACTCGCAGAATCGCTTGAACAGGAGTTCTATTTTAGGGATCATGTTGCAAATATCAATGCCTTCATGCTCAAGGGGCTTGAATCGAGCAGCTCTATTCGCCAGGTGCTGGAACCATTGATGAAGCAGACCAATACCCAGGTAGGAGCTGTCTACCTGCTCAACGACCTTAAAACAGCCTTTGAACTTGCCGAATCGATAGGCCTTACTGCTTCGGCCAAAAAATCATTTTCGGCCACCAGATTTGAAGGAGAAATAGGCATTGCATTGTCAAGCAAGAAAATTGAACACATTACCAAAATCCCTGCAGAAACAGATTTATACCTGGCAACCGTAAACGGGAAAATCAGACCCAAAGAGATCATTACCATTCCGTTGATGGAGAAAAAAGAGGTGGTAGCTATTATCTCACTGTCCAGTTTACAGGGCCATGGCGATGTTGCGGTAAGGCTGGTCAGGGAGATTCACAGCGCACTGACCAACTGGATCAGTGTGATCATTGCCAGCAGGAGGATCCAAAAAATGGGTGAGAACCTGGTACAACAAAATACTGAACTGGAAGCGCAGAAGCATGAACTGGAAGCCCAAAAGAAAGAGCTGGAGGTTCAATCGAATGAATTGATCGAACAGAATGCACAACTGGAAATGCAGAAAAAGCAGTTAAACGAAAGCAACCAGCTGAAAACCAACTTCCTTTCCAATATGAGCCATGAGTTGCGTACACCGCTCAATTCGGTCATAGCCCTCAGTGGGGTATTGAACCGAAGGCTGGCATCCAAAATTGCGGAGGAGGAGTACAGTTACCTGAGCATCATTGAACGCAACGGGAAACAGCTTTTATCCCTGATCAATGACATCCTGGATCTTTCCAGAATCGAGGCAGGGTTTGAAGAGGTGCACCTCAACAAATTCAACATCAATTCCCTCTTAAGTGAGGTGGTCGATTTGATCGGACAGCAGGCCATAGAGAAAAACATTGGCCTCACCTTCGAGGTAAATGAAGAGATGCCGCCCCTCCAAAGTGATTATGAAAAATGCCGCCACATCTTGCAGAACATAGTCGCCAATGCGATTAAGTTTACCGACCAGGGTGAAGTCAATATCAAGTCGAGTGCGGATGATCATTCGGTCTATGTGGAGATCAAAGATACCGGGATTGGGATAGACCAGGAGTTTCTCCAGCAAATCTTTGAAGAGTTCAGGCAGGCCGACAACAGTAATTCGAGAAAATATGGCGGAACCGGCCTTGGATTGTCCATTGCCAAAAAATATGCCAACTTGTTGGGCGGGGACATTAAAGTGGAGAGCAGGAAAGGGAAAGGATCCCTGTTTACCCTTGTTTTACCCATTGCACCTCCTGCTATTCCAGGTGGTCATTTTGTTCAGGAGTTGTTTCCAGTACTCCATTCGAAAACGGCTGCGACAATGGCCAGTGAAACCCAAATACAGGGAAAAAGCATTTTGCTTGTGGAAGACTCGGAAGCGGTGATCATACAGATGAAGGAGATGCTCACTGCCGAGGGATACAATATTTCGGTGGCGCACAATGGCGCTGAAGCGCTGGAGATGGCCGCAGAAAGTATCCCGGATGCCATGATCCTGGACCTGATGATGCCGGGGATCGATGGGTTTGAAGTTTTGAGAAGAGTTAGGGAAAGGGAGGAGACTGCTCAATTACCCATCATCATCCTTACCGCCAAATATGTAACACGGGAAGAACTTGCCTTCCTCAAGCACAACCATGTACAGCAACTCATCCAAAAGGGAGAGGTGAATAAAAGGCAGCTTCTTGGCATTGTATCAAATATGATTTTCGGAACGGAGGTAGACACAGAACCGGTGCCGAAGATGAAACAGATCTCTCCCAAGGAGGGCACACCTCTGATTTTAGTGGTAGAAGACAACCCTGACAATATGATGACTATCAAGGCATTGCTGGAAGGATACGGTCAGGTTCTGGAAGCTGCAGATGGACTCAACGGTATCGAAATGGCGCTGGTACACCAACCAAACCTGATCCTCATGGACATTGCCCTACCGGGAATGAACGGTATAGAGACCATGCAGGAGATTCGAAAATCAGAATTATTGAAGAATACTCCGGTGGTAGCTGTATCTGCCAGTGCCATGAAAGGTGACCGTGAACATTTTTTGGCTTGCGGGTTCAACGAATACATATCCAAACCCATTGACCATTTAACACTTGACCAAACCCTAACCAAAACCTTTGGTCTTAAACGCATTCACCATGATTAAAATTCTTGCGATAGACGATAACAACGACAACCTCGTCAGCCTGAAAGCAATCCTGACCGATCTTTTCCCGGACGTAGCCGTTTTAACCGCTCAGTCAGGTCAGAAAGGCCTCGAACTGGCAGTAGCAGAAAACCCCGACGTAATCCTGCTCGACATTGTGATGCCCGGACTGGATGGCTTTGATGTTTGCCGTCGGCTTAAAAAAAATGAACGGGTATGGGATATCCCCGTCGTTTTTCTGACTGCACTAAAGGGTGACCAGGAGAGCCGCATCAAAGCATTGGAGGCCGGTGCAGAGGGATTTCTGGCCAAACCCATCGATGAAACTGAATTGACAGCCCAGATTAGGGCCATGGTGAAAATAAAGCAGGCCAATGAGCAAAAGCAAGATGAAAAAATCACGCTCCAAAGGATGGTTGCAGAGCGGACAGCTGCACTTGAAAATGAATTGAATGAAAGAAAACGGACCGAAAAATTGTTGCATGAAAGTGAGTATTTCTTCAAGGAGACCCAGGAAGCTGCATTCATTGGCTCTTACAAGTTTGACATCCTAAAAGATCATTGGACCACTTCCGAAATATTGAATCAGATTTTTGGCATCGACAACAGCTACCCCAGGTCGTTCAAGGATTGGCAGCAACTGATCCATCCTGACGACCAGGAGATGATGTCCGGTTATTTCATGGACGAGGTATTTGCCCAGAAGAAACCATTTAACAAGGAGTATCGCATCGTACGTCGTTCTGACCAGGAAATCAGGTGGGTACTGGGACTCGGACGACTCCATACAGATGAAGAGGGAAACATCATCTCCATGATGGGAACCATTCAGGACATTACGGAGATAGTCCTCGCTAAAAATGCAATTTTACGCAATGAACAGAAATACAGAAGGCTCTTTGAATCCAAT
>CAZVTL010000058.1:0-10614 GCA_964630075.1 uncultured Tangfeifania sp. | reverse complement strand
TTTACCTTCCAAGATCGAATTGGAACGACACTTTCCGCACCAATCGCAATTTTCATCATCAACGAAGCGGACTCTACCGTAAGTTTTGTGGATTGCAATGAAAACAATGTCCGATTGCTGGGATACAGCAAGGAGGAGTTGATGCGCCAGAATCCCGTGCAGATCGAATTTGACCTTACACCAGATCAGATTGAATGGAGGAAAAGTGAACTCTTAAAAAACGGCACGGTAGCATTTGAAACAAAACTGAGGCACAAAACCGGAATTGCCATTGATGTTGAGATCAAGGCAGTGCTGATCAATTACAACGATCAGCCTGCCATCATGAACATTACCAGTGATATTACGAGGCGAAAGCATCAGGAAGAGTCACTGAAGCAATCCAATGAATTGAACCGCTCGTTGATACAAACCATTCCATTCGGGATAAACATCGTGGATGAAACGGGGAATATCCTCTTCATGAATGATACGCTGAAGAAATTTGCCACTACAAGAGTGCCCAGCCAGAAATGTTGGGAATTCTACCGTGACGACAAAACACAATGCCCCGATTGTCCGTTGGTAATGGGCATCACCATTGGAAAAACCGAATTGTATGAGTCTTCCGGCGTATTGGGTGGAAGGATCTTCCAGATCAGTCATACGGGCATGATGTTTCAGGGCAAGAAGGCCATGCTGGAAATATTTCAGGACATCACAGAGAAAAAGGAGATTGACAAAAAGGTAAAATTACTCGCCCATTCCCTGGAAAGTATCAATGAATGTGTCTCTGTTACAGACAACCAGGATACCATCATCTATGTGAACCAATCCTTTGTTAATACCTATGGATTTAGCAAGGAAGAGTTGATAGGCCAAAATACCAATATCTTGAGAGCGCCCGAAAACACACATCCGCATGCACGGGATATTCTCCCGCTCACGAAAGAGGGGGGTTGGAAAGGTGAGCTCATCAACCGGAAAAAAGATGGGACTCAGTTCCCAATCTCCCTTTCGACATCGGTAATCAAGGATGACGAAGACAATCCTGTAGCCCTGATCGGAGTAGCCACCGACATTACCGAAACAAGGAGATCCAGAAACGAATTAATAGCAGCCAGAGATCGGGCAGAGGAGAACAACCGGCTAAAAACAGCCTTTCTCAACAATATGAGCCATGAGATTCGTACACCCATGAACCATATTATGGGATTTTCCAGTCTGATGTCGGAAGCCGAATGCAGCGAAAAAGATGCATTCGCCGCCATTATTCAGAACAGCTCAAACCAACTGCTCTCCCTGATAGAGAATGTCATACTGCTTTCCAGGCTTCAAAGTGAAAGACCTGCAGTCAACAACCAGGTTATGGGAACAAAAGAGTTTGTCTCCAATTTGGGTGAAATATTCAGATCGGAATGTATGCTGAAGAACCTGGAATTGCAATACCGTATTCCTGACCTCTACCAGGATTTGACCATTCAGGCCGATGCCGAAAAGCTCCGCCAGATCATGGTGAACCTCATTTCAAATGCAGTAAAATACACTGATTCCGGATCTATCACAATAGGATTCAATGTATTGGAAGCTAAACATTCGGCAATAGAGGCAAGGCATGCCTTGTCTCAATTGCATACCACAGCGTCGAAACATGCCTTGTCTCTGCATGAGCCCTATCTGCAGTTTTTTGTAAAAGATACTGGTTTTGGCATCCAGACAGCTGAACAATCTCAGATTTTCGATTCATTCTATCGAACAGAAAAGGCCATGTCCCTGGCCATTGGCGGAACCGGACTTGGGTTAAGCATCGTAAAAGAACTGGTAAAATCCGTCAATGGAACCATCCATGTAGAATCAGAACCTGGAAATGGTTCAACTTTCTACTTTACCATTCCGTTGGTTTCAACAGAAAGTAGTCCTGAATCTGCGAAACCAAACTTCATCTTCCAACCAAAAATGGAGGACATGGTATTGTTGATAGCGGATGATGAACACATGAACTTTCTCTACCTTGAAATATTGCTTAAAAATCTTGTGAAAAGAATTGACCATGCCAGCAATGGCAGGCAAGCATTGGAAATGGTTTCTAAACAGCACTACGATTTGATCTTCATGGACCTCAAAATGCCTGAGGTGAATGGATATGACGCCACAAAAATAATCAAGCAGCAACAACCGGAAGTAACCATCATTGCCCAGACTGCCTACTCCTCCCCTGAAGACGAAGAGAAAGCCCTGATGGCCGGATGCGATGACTTTATCTCAAAACCAATAAAGAAGTCGCTGCTCCTGGAAAAATTACAAAAATACAGTTCATAGGAAAGGAGCATAAATTACTGAGCGTAAAAGCACTGCTCTTGAAATATCAAAAATATTTCCCAATCAAGGCAAGCAAATCATTCTTTTGGATTGGCTTGGAGATCCAATCGTTGCATCCTGCCTCCAGCGAGCGCTCCTTATCTCCGACCAGGCCAAATGCGGTTTGGGCTACAATGACCACCTGATTGTTAAATTCCCTGATCATTCTGGTAGTCTCGATCCCATTCAATCCGGGCATACGAATATCCATCATGACCAGGTCGATCTCAGGATGGTTGTGCATGATCTCCAATGCCTCCAATCCAGATTGAGCCAAATGCAGACTTTCACTCATTTTTCCCAGGTAGGCAATGATCAGTTTACTGGAAATCTCATCGTCCTCAACCACCAGGATATTGAGTCTCTTCCGTTGTTTGTCATCGCCGATGGGGTGTAATTCAGGCTGGTCA
Organism: uncultured Tangfeifania sp.; assembly: GCA_964630075.1. Lineage (GTDB taxonomy): Bacteria > Bacteroidota > Bacteroidia > Bacteroidales > Prolixibacteraceae > CAINVV01. The sequence goes on along the minus strand of CAZVTL010000058.1, from coordinate 7,867 downwards.
AAAAGCGACTTATTCTCTTCCCGGCTGTATGGAATGGTAAAATAGAAGGTAGATCCTTCACCAGGATTACTTTTGACCCAGATGTTGCCCTTCAACATCTGGACATAGGCGCGGGCAATGGTTAAACCCAACCCACTGCCCTGCCGGGCCTGTACGTCGGCAATATCTGCCTGCACAAATCTTTCAAATATGGCTTCCTGTCTTTCTAATGGTATCCCGATACCAGTGTCCTTCACATAAAATTGTAGCAGAGACAAGGCATGCCTTGTCTCTACTACATCATACCCAAATTCAATTGAACCCTGGTCGGTATATTTTATGGCATTTTTGACAAGGTTGGTAAGAATGGAATAGAGCTTTTCCGGATCTGTCAGAACAATTGCACTGCTGGCTGGAAGAGGAGTCTGGCAGGAAATCTCAATATTCCTTTGCTTGGCATCCGGCTACATCAGACAATAGATGGATTCAATTTGCTCATTGATATTGGTCTCTTTGAGATTCACCTCCATCAGTCCGGATTCAATCTTGGAAATATCCATGATTTCATTGATAATATTGAGCATTCGGACACTGCTTTTCTGAATAATTCCAATGTATTTCGACCTGTCTGCACCGTCAAGACCAGGTTCACTTAACAAGGAGGAGAAACCAAGTATTCCGTTCATGGGGGTACGAATTTCGTGGCTCATGTTTGCCAGAAATGCTGATTTAAGCCGATCACTCTCTTCCGCCTTCTCTTTCGCAGCAATGAGGTCAATGGTCAGCTTCCTTTGCTCTGTGATATCCTGATTGATCACCTGAAAATGCCGTTTCCCATCCCACAACACTTCATTCCGTAAAATCTTTACGTACCTGATTGCCTTGTCTTTTCTGACAATTCCCAATTCATATTCCAAAATATCCCGTCCATTCTTTCTAAGCTCTTTTCTTTCAAGATGCTGCAAGTAACTTTCAGGCAAATATCGCTCTTTAGCAGGTGTTTGAATGTACTCTTCCAGGCTCCCAAAATCGTATATTCTCAGAAATGCCTTGTTGGCATAAACGGTATCGCCCTGCATGTTGACGATCCGGATTCCCAGCGGCGACTCCGAAATTGATTGTCTGAAATTCTCTTCTGATTGAAATAGCGCCCTTTCTGCGGCTGCCCTTGCCCGATGGGTCTGTGCCTCCCGGTAGGCTCTTTTCAAGGCAGGAATCAATCGCTCCATTTTATTTTTGAGAACATAGTCCGTTGCGCCATTTAACAGGGAGTCGATGGCGACATCTTCACCCATTGTTCCGCTCAAAAAGACAAAAGGAATCGATGGAAAATGGGTTCTGGCAAATACAAGCGCTTCAGAACCACTGTAATCCGGCAAGTGATAGTCTGACAGAATTAAATCAAAATTTCCATTTTCAAGTTTGAATTGAAACTCCTCTTCGCCATCGGTCTGGTGATATTCAACCGAAAAGTTGTCTCTTTCAAACATTGACTTCACCAAATGTGAATCAAATTGGTTGTCCTCCAGGTGAAGAATTTTAATTGGACTACTCATTTCCAAGTTTAGTGCAGTATCTTTCATAAAACTGGCAACTCATTGATAATTACCCAATATTTACCCAAATCCTTAACCACTTGCATAAACGAGCTCATGTTGACTGGTTTGACAACAAATGAATTCGCCCCATTGTCATAACAAGCCTGAAGATCATTTGAGTCACGCGAGGAGGTAAGCATAATGACCGGTATTTGATTGAATTCAGGATCTTTTCGGATGATTTTCAATACTTCAATCCCATCCATCATGGGCATCTTAATGTCGAGCAATATAAAAATGGGTTTACCGCCCTTGTAACCGGCAAATTTTCCCCTGTTGTAAAGAAAATCGATCGCCTCCTCCCCATCTTCTGCCACGATAATTTCGTTGCCAAAATTGGCATCTTTCAGGGCAGCCTTTATCAATGTAACATCGTTTACACTGTCATCCACCAGAAGAATATCCTTCACGATTGTCTTCATCGTCAATGCTTATTTAACTGGTAAAAAATCTGAATATCGTACCATACCATTACAAGATAACGATCGCGCGCCCAATATTGTTCAGTATTCATTCGGAAGCGTGAAATAAAACTTGGCTCCCTTGTCAACTGCCCCTTCTGCCCAGCATCTGCCACCGTGCCTTGTTACAATTCGTTTGATATTTGCAAGCCCGATACCTATTCCTTCGAAATCACGTGACTTGTGCAGACGCTGAAAAACCCCGAACAATTTGTCGGCATATTTCATCTGAAATCCGGAGCCGTTGTCCTGAATGTAGAAAACCGTCTCGTTGCCTTCAAGGTAACTACCAATCTGTACAACCGCTTTCTCGCGCTTCCCGGTATACTTAATGGCATTGGAGAGCAGATTGATCCAAACCTGGCCAATGAGCTGATTGTCGCCAAATGTGGCAGGCAATGGATCTATCAATATCTCAATCTCCCGCTCTTTCAACTCCTTTGAAAACAGCTTTAACCCCTGTTCAATGACCATGGAAGTATCAAACAGGCTCTTGTGAAGCTCTGTACGGTTCAGCCTGGAGAAGGAGAGCAGCGCATCAATCAATTCTCCCATTTCGATGGCTGAATTTGTGACAGTTTTAAGATAATCAAGCTCTTCTTCGGTTAAATGGGAGGATCCTGTTTCAAGAAACAGGTTAATAAAGCCGGTAATGTGCCGCAAGGGAGCCCTTAGGTCGTGGGATACGGAATAGGAAAATGCCTCCAGCTCCCGATTGGCAAGTTCGAATTGAGCGGTACGTTCAGCCACCTTTTGTTCAAGCGTTTCGTTGAGCTTTTGAATCTCATTTTGGGCTTTTTTACGGTCGGTGATGTCCAAAGCAAATGCAGCTATGTGCTCTTCAGGTCCGGGAATCATCCGATCTGCCAGCAATACAGATACCCTGGACCCATCCTTGAGCTGATACTCTTTCTCATAGGGGATGCAGATTCCCTTCTCCCGCATCTCCTGAATAGCCCGTTCATCTACAGGTAGCCATTCGGCAGGTGTGATAGAGTGCCAGTCAACTTTTCCCTCCTCAAACTCCTGCCGGGTAAAACCTATCAAATTCAGAAAGCAATCGTTGGCTTCAATGACTTTGCCATCGGGAGCTGCCAAAACAACTCCGATGAGGTTCGAATCTATGAAGCTCCTCAATCTGTTGTTGGACTCAAGTAGTTTTTCTTCAGCCTGTTTACGTTCAGTTATGTCGAAGCAATATCCGATATATCCGACAACTTCGTTGCTGCTGGTAAAATTTGGTGTTCCGAAATCACTGATCCACCGATAAATTCCGCTGGCATGGTGCAAACGATACTCCATTTCAAATTTCTCCCGCTTATCAAAAGCGTTTTCAAAAATTTCCATGCATCGCTTCAAATCGTCGGGGTGGACACCTTCTGTCCATCCTTTGCCCAGCTCCTGTTCCAGTGTTCGCCCGGTAAATTTCAGCCAGGGTTCATTGAAAAATGTACACCCCTTTTCTGTATCTGAGGTCCATATCAATGCCGTGCCTGAATTGGCAAGGTTCCGGTATTGAACCTCACTTTCCTTCAGTTGAATCTGGATGAGTTTTTGCTCGGTAATATCCTGAATGGTGGTGATGAAGTATTGCGGATTTCCTTCAGCATCCCGCTGCAGCACGGTACTTAGATCTACCCACACAATGTGTCCATCCCTGTGAATATAGCGTTTCTCAAAGCGGGCGCTTTTTCTTTTGCCGGAAAAAATTGAATCCAGATGGTCCTGGTTCATCTTGACATCATCGGGATGAGTGATGCTGGGCCATTTTTGGTTGGCCAATTCCGATTCAGAATAACCAAGTATCTCCCTAAACTGTCTGTTGGTTCTTAAAGTGCCATCTGTTGACGTTATCGATTTCCCAACCGTGGAATACTCAAAAATATTTCTGAAATACTCTTCACTCAGTCGCATGGCCTCTTCAGCCTTTTGGCGATCCCTGATCTCTTCCAGCAGTGCCTTGTTGACTATTGAGAGTTCCTCCGTCCGTTCCTTGACCCGATGGTCTACCTCTTCATAGGACTTTTTCAACTCTTTTTGGATATAAATCAGCTTATCCCGCTCCTTCTGTAGTTCATCATTGACCATTTTCAGCTGTTTGGCACTTGGAATAGCGAGAATTTTAGGCAAATAGGGCCAAACTACCACCGCAGTGGCCAGCGAGATGATGGCACAAATGGCATCTACCGTTGCTTGCCACCAATTTACCTCCCACCACAATCCAATCACATGCATGACATGGGTCGTACCGCAGGCAAGGATGAAAAGCCCAAACAGGAAGATGATCCAGGTGAATGGCATATCCTTCCGTTTGCGGACAAAAACCACCAGGAAGAATGGTATAGAGGCGTAAGATATGGCTATGATGGCATTGGAAAGGGCCATCACCATCATCAAAAGCGGAGTCATGTTGCCTGGAATGGCACCCTTGATCTCCATGCTCTCACCCGGCATGAATAGCATTGGACCAATGATTAACACCGCCAGGGCTATGGCAGGTGCAATGATGCGCGGTACTAGTTCCAATGTCTGCCGCAATACACTCTTTGGGGGAACAAAAGTCTCCACTTTGTAGGAGCGAAGTCTCAGGCTGTTGGTCACCACAAATATGGAACTAAAGGCCATAGCTCCGGCTGCAAACATAGGGCTGAGCAGTCCATAAGCAGCGATTGGGATCAGTGCCACATTGTAAAAAAGCGCCCAAATCAGGTTTTGGATGATGGTTTTTGAAGTACCCCTGGAAAGTGAAATGGCCTTGCCTATCCCGGCCAGGTCTCCACTGATCAGGGTAATTCCGGCAGCTGCCATGGCAATATCCGTACCGGTTCCGATGGCTATCCCCACATCGGCCTGAGCCAGAGCAGGAGCATCGTTGATGCCATCCCCCACCATGGCCACCATCGGATGGGCAAAATTCCCCAAAGATTTGCTCTCTTGCAGTTCTTTGATAACCTCCGCCTTTTTCCCTGGGAGTATTTCTGCATAGAACCTTGTAATCCCTACCTGTTTGGCAATGGCAGCAGCAGCCTGCTGGTTGTCACCGGTAATCATCACCAGTTCCAGTCCCAGTTTCCGGAGATCTCCAATTGCCTCCACGGCACCCTGTTTCAGTGTATCAGCAACGGCAATCATTCCTGCGATTTCACCCGGAAGCTCCGAATCTGCCGCTTTTACAGCAACCAACATCACGGTTTTACCCTCCGACTGCAGTCTGACCACCGCTGGATCCAGATCCGATGTGTCAATACCCTCCTTTTGCATCATCCGCAAATTGCCAATGGATACGATCTGCGTTCCAATCTTGGCACGGATGCCAAAACCGCCAAATGACCTGAATTGCACTGGTTCTGTAAGAAGAATTCCCCTTGATTTCGCATGTTGGACAATGGACTTTCCCAGTGGGTGTTCTGAGCCAAGTTCAGCGCTGGCAGCCAACTGAAGCAATTGATCGGCCTCATAGCTACCCGAAGGCAATATTTCTGTGATTTGCGGTTCTCCGCGGGTAATGGTTCCAGTCTTGTCCAGGACAATGACATTCAGTTTCCCGGCTCGCTCCAGCATCTCACTGTTTTTGAAGAGAATCCCATTTTCTGCTCCCTTTGAGGTACCCACCATGACTGCAGTCGGGGTAGCCAGACCTATCGCACAGGGACAAGCAATGACCAGTACCGCCACAGCATTCATCATGGCGATGGTCCAATCTGCCTGTGCAACGTATATCCACCCAAGAAAAGTAAACAGGGCAATGGCTACGATGATGGGAACGAAATATTTGCCAATTTCATCGGTCAATTTCTGGATGGGCGCCTTGCTGCCTTGTGCTTGTTGCACCATCTTGACAATCTGCGACAAAGTACTGTTCTTCCCCACCCTGGTAGCCTCGTAGCGGATCATCCCTTCCCTGTTGATGGTTGCACCGATAATTTCATCTCCCGGTCCTTTGCTTACAGGGATTGACTCTCCGGTAATCATGGATTCTTCGAATGCCGACCTTCCCTCACAGATGATACCATCCACAGGCACTTTCTCCCCCGGACGAACCACGATGGTATCTCCTACCTCAACCTGATCGATGTTCACCGCTGTTTCAACGCCGGACTTTACCACCGTAGCAGTTTTGGCCTGCAAACCCATCAGTGCCTTCAACGCTTCGGAGGTCTTGCCCTTTGCTTTTGATTCGAGGTATTTTCCCAGCCGGATCAGGGTAATGATGGCTGCACCCGTCTCAAAGTAGACATTGGGACTATCGATCCATCCGATGGTGACCAGCAAGCTGGAAAAATAGGCAGCCGAGGCGCCCATCATGATCAGGACATCCATGTTGGCACTCCCAAAACGAAGGCTCTTAAAGGCACCCAAATAAAAATGCCAACCCACCACAAACTGGACGACTGTAGCCGCAAAAAGCATGGCAAAATTGTCATATTGGAAACCAACCACTTTAAAATCACGCGCCATGCTATAAAAAACCAACGGAACTGTAAAGATGAGTCCTACGATCAGCAACCGCTTTTGCCTGGAAAGTTCGGAAGCCCGAACTTTCGCCTCAGCATCTTCCATCACCTCCATATCCTCCGCCTGCACAATGTTAAACCCGGCTTTCCGGATGATGGAGACCAGTTCTGCGATCGAGGTCATGCCTGGAATAAACTCCATCCTGGCATGCTCTGTTCCGTACCCCACCTCCCCGGCGATGACCCCATTTTGCCTAAGCAGTAATTTCTCCAGCGTTAAGGCATCCGTATGATCCTGCATCCCGGTAATTGCGAACTCAACCTTTCCAATGGCAACATCGTAACCAAGCTGCCTGATTGCAGCAATCACCCTGGCGTCATTCAGGAGGGCTGAATCAAAGGAGATATTCAGTCTTTCAGCAGCAAAGTCAACTGCGACAGACTCAATTCCTTTCATCTTGCGCACATTTGATTCGATGGACAGTGCGCAATTGCTGCAGGACATCCCTGTCAAGGGCATGATGGAAGTTTTGATTCGAGTCATCGGTCCAAACTTTAAAACAGCAGTGTTAATATTTTCTGGTTACCATCCTTTGTCGGTGAAAGTGGAACAGATAAAAATAGGCAATTAAATTGATAAATCTGCAGGTAAGATGTATCAAGATAATTGGGTTGTTGATTTGTGAATTACTTCTTACCAAATAATGCCCATCTCCACTGCTGTTGGGAAAGAGGTGTAGAGCAAAATTTTTCCTTGGTTTTATTGAAATTCAAAAGAATATACTTTACTTTGTATTTCAAAGTACTTTCCAATAAATATTGTGGTCATGAAAAATGAGTGGAGCATGGGAACAGTTGCAGGTTTTATTTTTGGCATCGTTGTGGTGGCCATCGGTCTGATCAATCTATTTTGGGGGAATGATGCGGGTTTTGGCCTATTTCTGCTGCTACTCGCCACTGTCTATTTTCCAACTTTCAATGTATATCTCCATCGATGGACTGGATTTTCCATACATTGGATGGTAAAAATAGTACTGGGCCTCTTTGTATTATGGGCAGCGCTGGGAGTGGGCGAATTGTTTGCCAAGATTGACCTGATGCTGAAGCATTTTTGAATTTGGGTTCACGCTTTGTTCAGATCCATGTGATGCTTATGTTTGTATCAAATGGAAGTGAGGGAAGAACAGTCTGGGTCGTTGACTTCTCAAAACTTACAAATGGTTTAACCTCGTCCTGCCTCCAAAAACAAACCCCATGTAATTATCTCTAATTCATGGGGTTGTCTAATTAAAAAGTGACCCGGCTTGGGATCGAACCAAGAACCTACAGCTTAGAAGGCTGAAAAATTACTTGCCAAGTTAAGCACAATAAACCA
>CAZVTL010000057.1:1385-17564 GCA_964630075.1 uncultured Tangfeifania sp. | reverse complement strand
CCACCTTGCGCAATTGCATCATTTGGAGTGCATCGGCCGACAAGTGGTGGGTAAGCTGAGCTGAATTTTGCAGTGAGTTGAGCATTGCCTTGGCAATCAACTTGCGGATATTGGACAATTTTTTAATCTCGAACTCTTCAGAAGCATAAGCACCAGGCAATTTCAAATCCCTGGCGGTAATGGCACCTCCAAGTCCTGAACCACTGAAGTCGGTACAAAGTTGCTCCTCTTCCGCCTTTTTTCTGGCCAGCGGAGTGATCTTTGGCTTGGAAGCCAGGTAAGCCAACAGGTCCTGTTCAATCACCCGGCCTTTCGGTCCTGAGCCCTTCATACCCGCAAGATCCAATCCCTCCCTTGCGGCCAGGGATCTGGCACGTGGTGAGGCAAAACTGCCAGCACTGTCATCGAACTCCCGCTTGATCAATGTGTTGACAGCCTCCACTTTGGGTTCCTTCACAGCTATTGGTTCGGCTACCTGCTTCACCACGTTAGAAACAGTCGCCGGAGCATTTGCCACCGCTTCTCCAGCTTCTCCCAATACGCAAACCTCTTTCAGGACGGGAACCTCATCCCCCGATTCATAGTAAAAGGCAATGATCGTACCGTCAACAGGTGCAAACTCTTCAAAAGATGCCTTGTCGGTTTCGTAGGCAAAAAGAAGTTCTCCCTTTGCTACCTTGTCTCCTGCTTTTTTGGGTATTTCGGTTAAAATACAACTTTCTACAGATTGCCCCTGCTTGGGCATGATCACAATGGTTGCCATATCTTACATTTTTCCACAAAATTAATCATTCAACTTGTAAATACAAGTAACAAATAAATTAAATTGAAAATATTTATCAACAATTTTATTAATACGCTATATATCAATATATTAAAAAAATATCTACAAATTTTATATGTGTTTACAAATTAACTAAAAAACTATTTCTAACTTTGCACGTTACCAGTTTATCTTCAAGCAAAAAACGTGAGCAAAGAGAAACAGGGAGAGTACGAAGCAGTACTGCCACATCACAGCAAAGTATATGAGATATTGAGGCAACACATCCACGACGGGGTGTACCTTGAAGGAGACCTTTTGCCCTCTGAAAATGAGCTTTGTGTTCTGCACAAGGTGACCCGTCCCACCATCCGGAAGGCGCTTGACAGACTTTCAAACGAAGGTTTTATTGTGAGGCACCAGGGGAAAGGGAGCATCGTCAAAGGGGCACCCAAGGGGGTTGGGATTTTGGCCATGAAAGGGACCACATCTGCTGTCGGCAAAGAGAATCTGCTCACCCACATCGTAGTGAAGCCTGAAATCAGGAATTGGAACGAAGCATTCTCCTTTTCTCTCAGCAAGGTTGAACTGGAATCCGGATGTATTTACATGGAACGACTCAGGCTGGTAAACAACAAACCGGTTTTTTTTGACATTACCATGATACCCAACATCAACCTGCCACGCCTGATCGGCAGAAATATGGAGAACAAATCACTCTTTGACGTGCTTAGAAAGAACTACCGCCTGGAGGTGAAAGGAGGAGAACAGCGCATCCTGGCAATAACCGCAGATGAGAAGTTACAGCACTATTTCGGAGTTCCTGCAGGCCATCCCGTGGTTCAGCTAAACCGGAAAATTGAGACCAACCGCATTGGATTTTACCTTTACAGTCAGGTATTCTGCAATACGGATGAATATGTACTGAGTGGAAACTTCTAAATCAATTGTTTGAAACGTTTGAGAGGTTTAAAAGTTGTTTGAAGGGTTTAATATTTTGATACCAAATCCTTGGTTTTATCTCAAATTTTCAATACACTAGCCTTTGATATCAAAAACTGAGTTATTTCTTTAATTCAAATTTTCTGCCGGAGGGTGCTTCTGCTGTTGGAAAATCGTCAGGAATTGGGGTGGAAACTTTGCCAGTCGCAGCCCATTCAACACCGCGGATCAACGAGGTAATAAAACCTACTCCTTCACACGAATAGTCGTCATGCCCCAGGGTGGTGTGAAAAATCCGGCCTTTCCCATAGGTCAGAACCATCAAAATTGGTTCATGCCTGTCGGTAGGTGCCTTCCCCGACATATCCTTGCCAGTAGCCAGAATGATCATGTTTTCGCCCGGACCACGCAATTTGGCATAGCATTCATCCTTGGTGGTCAGCCAAACTTTGGGCATGCCTTTGGTAATTGGATGGTCACTAACACGAATTGTAACCGGGATCAGGTGCGGCGGCCCATGGGCACCACAGCTGCCGGGAGAGGGATCTTTTACCAATTCCCCTTCGTTGGTATAATAGACATAGGGACCATTCTTTTCGTTTCTGTCGCCCCATCCCCCCAAACCGATCATTTTGTTGTACTCCAGCCAGTTTGGAAAGGAGTTATCTGCCGCGTGTACCGAGACAAATCCCCCACCCGCCTTCATGTATTTTTCAAGTGCCTTTTGAGTCTCTTCCGGCCAGTCTGCTGCTTTCCATCCAAAATTGGAGATCACCACATCATACTTTTTAAATGCGGGCAGAAAGTCAGGATCAGCTTTTGGGTCTTTCAGATCTTCTGTTTCACCCACACCCGCCAGGGAAAGGTAAGCCTTTTCACGCCCAGCCTTCCAGGTATATTTGGTTCGGATAACATCCACTTTGAACAAACCGGTCTCTTCCAGGTATTGCTTCATCATGATGGTTGATTTGGGCCAGACTTCGTGGTTGTTCTGTCCGTCTACGATCAATACTTTCAGCTTTGCTTCGGCCGGTAACGCAGACAACAAGACAAAAAATAGACTTAATAGCTTGATTTTCATTTTCTTCATAATTAATAATATCATCACATTATCGAATCGACAAACAATCAATCGTTCAGCTCAAAAATCGCTTCAACCTCCACTGGGCAATTGGCAGGAAGTCCGGCCACGCCAAATGCACTTCTCGCCCCAACCCCATTTTCAGGGCCAAAAACCTCCTCCATCAATTCACTGCAACCATTGATCACATAGGGGTGCTTGTCAAAACCGGGGGTTGCATTGACCATGCCAAAAAGCTTCACCACACGTTTGATTCTGTTCAAGGAGCCCAATTCATGCCGCAAGGTTGCCAGAATGGCCATTCCTACCGCACGGGCAGCAGCTTTACCCTCCTCCAGGTCAAGCAACTCTCCTACTCTGCCCTGAATGAGCGTTCCATCTGCATGACTTGGCAAATGACCGGAAAGATAGGCCAGGTTGCCGGAAACGATCAGTGGCTTGTACAGGCCCTTGGGGGCCGAAACAGGGGGCAATTGAAGCCCCAAATCCTGGAGTTTAGCATCGAAGTCCATCATCTTGACTGTTGGTGTTGATTTTTATTCCTAATATTTATAACCATTTTAGGAACAAAGATAAGATATTGGGAAATTGTACCATCGGAATAGTGCAAATAAGGAGGAAATATTAAAAGGTAAATCCAACTTTCGACGAAAAATAGCCATTTGCATGTGAAAACAATAGTCCGGCAGAAAACAGCAATCGTCCCCCAAGTAGTTCTTTGCACCGAAGACCCAGGCCAATGTCGGTCATGACTGATCCAATTCCGCCATGATAGTAGGAGTTCCAATAATGGCTGTACCCAGGATTAAGATAGGCGAACATGGAAACAGGTTTCCTGGAGAAATCCAATCTCATGTCAGCAAACAGCAGGATACCATGGATGGCTTTGATTCTTCCTAATCCGGCTCCAATACCCAAATGGAATTTAGGGGTTATCCGTAAGCCATTAACCACCGTAAGGTTGGTACCGACAGAAGGTCTGTTAGGAAGACCTTTTTGATACAGGGGATCGTCACTGTGAATGTACATGGTTTCAATCAGATAGACAAAAGCCCCTGCTCCGACCGTACACTCATAATTACCCTTTTGCTGGGCCATTGCAGGAAGAACCAAAAATGAAAGTGCAAAAACAAACAAATTCGTCTTCATCTTCAATCTGTAATGTTTTTCAATTTAGTAATCAAGCTTGCAACAAAAAAAAAATTATTGAACCCTTTTCAGACGATAGCTGATCCGATGGTTACCGGATCCCTTTTCAATCACAATTGAATCTGCCTTGAGGGTACCATAAAGCATGTAATCGCCTGGCAGCAGCATCTCATCGACACATTTTTCGGGAAATCCTGGCATTTTATAGTTTTTAAGTCTGAATGTCAGGTGATATCCATTCGCTTCATAGGTGCCAACTGTCAGACAGCCGTACGATTTTTGATACATCGCACCTCCGGATGGCCATTCGACATAGGTATGGCCACTAAATTCGATTTCACTCCAGTAGTTTTGGTTTTGATAGACAAAATAGCCCATGTAAATACCATCATGAATTTTTCCGCGCTGCTGGTAATTGTAGTGATCCTCTCTTTTGCCACATCCGAACAACAACCCAGCCAGTGTCAATGCAATAATCCAATGCTTCATGAGCTTACAATAATATTATTGCCTGAACTTTGATATTACAGTAATTGGCATCATTGAAAGGGATATTTAAACCTTTCCCAAAATGCTATAGAAGGTCATTCTGCAGCAACAGAACTACTGTAGAAAAGGTAAAGAATACCACCATTGTAGCAGCCACGACCACCAACTCCAACTCCTGGACATTGATTTTGGTCCGTTGAAATGGATGCACCGGGAAGGCCTTGCTCTCTATCAAAACCAGCAGTTTAAATACCCCCCATCCAATAAGCCCACCCAACAGTGCTCCCCCCAGAATATCGCCCGGGTAATGAACTCCAAGGTAGATACGGGTATAGGCAATGAGGCAAGCCCAGGGAAAGATAAACATGGCATATCCCTTGCTTCGGAAAAGCAGGGCAGAAAAGGTGGCAAAGGAGAAGGCATTGGCTGCATGCGCAGAAACAAAACCATACAATCCACCGGATTTATAAAAAACATGGGAAAGCGGAATCATGACCGGGTCATTGGAAGGGCGTAACCGCATGATGGAGTGTTTCAGCAAACCTGAAATCTGATCTGCCAAAAGGATAATCAGTGCGAGTGAGAGGATTATGGGAATAGACTTTCTACCGTATTTCCGGATAATCACATAGAGGGTTACCCCATAAAAAAGCAACCAGGTTGGGGTAAAAGTAAATAGGGTCATCACGTAATCCATCAACTCATTGTGATGACCATTCAGGTAAAGAAATGCAGATTTGTCCCAGTCGGATAGCGTCTGAATTATACCCATGGCATAGTTATGTATTTAACAGTTTCCAGATTTTATCCTTCAACACCACAATGCCATCACCGGTTACCGATGAGATAAAGGTGTGCGGTATATCCTTGAACTCCTTGCTGATCTCCTTCATCAACTCCTTGTCGAGCATGTCCGATTTTGAGATTGCCACATACCGTTGTTTGTCAAGCAATTCCGGATTGAACATATCGAGTTCGTTGAGCAGGATCTCCAGTTCTTTGCGGTGGTTTTTGCTGTCGGCAGGGATCAGGAAGAGCAATATCGAATTTCTTTCGATGTGACGAAGGAACCGTAAGCCAAGGCCACGTCCCTCGTGTGCCCCTTCTATAATACCCGGGATATCTGCCATTACAAAGGATTGGTTATCCCGGTAGGAGACAATCCCAAGATTGGGAACAAGGGTAGTAAACGGATAATCTGCGATCTCCGGTTTTGCTGCAGATACCACAGACAACAAGGTAGATTTGCCTGCATTGGGAAAACCAACCAATCCGACATCCGCAAGAATCTTGAGTTCCAGAATTTTCCATCCCTCCTCTTCATCTTCGCCCGGTTGGGCATACCGGGGTGTCTGATGGGTGGCGCTCTTGAAATTTACATTTCCCAGTCCACCCCTGCCACCTTTCACCAGGATATTGGTCTGGTCGTGTTCGGTAATTTCAAAAAGCACCTCGCCGGTTTCGGCATCCTTTGCCACAGTTCCAAGCGGCACTTCGAGGATGATATCTTCCCCGTCCTTGCCGTGGCTTCGTGATGCGCCCCCGCACTCACCCCATTCGGCAAAGATGTGTTTACGGTATTTCAGGTGCAGCAGCGTCCACATCTGGGAATTGCCCCGAAGAATAATATGTCCGCCACGGCCACCATCACCACCATCGGGACCACCCTTGGCAGCAAATTTCTCCCTGCGAAAGTGTTTGGATCCCGCACCGCCATGGCCTGAACGACACATGATTTTCACATAATCCACAAAATTTGTTTCTGCCATCGCTCCTTTTATAGGTTGCCGCAAAGGTACATACTATCCCTGACTATTGGAAACGATCGAAGATACTCATTTTTTGGTTCAAACAATCGTTTCACTACCTTTGAAACTGATAAATGAGTTGAGCGTTGAAAGTTGAGAGTTGAAAAATTTATACTTCTTATAATCAGATAAGCATCTAATCAGCTACTCAACTTTTCATTTTCAAATATTCAAATTGCCACATTTACAAATTGTTTTTATATGACTCCAGTCTGGAAAGAAAATTTCAAAATAACCTCCTATCAGGTAGATTTTCAGGAAAATATTAAACCGACGAACCTCATGCAGTTGTTTCAGGAGGCAGCCGGCAATTATGCACAGCATTTGGGGGCAGGTTATGCGGCATTGCTGGAGAAGCAGCTCTTCTGGGCGCTTTCGCGAATTAGTGTCGAAATTTTGCAGTTGCCCAAATGGGGGGACGAAATCCATATTGAGACCTGGCCCTGCAGCTTGGTTGGGCCATTTTTCAGAAGAGATTTCATCATTTACAACCAAAAGCATGAAGCAATTTGCAAAGGTGTTTCGGGTTGGTTGCTGTTGAGTTCCGAGAATATGCGACCCCTGCGGGCAGAAAAATTAAACATGGTACTACCCTTCAACGAAGGGAAATTTGCACTTGAACTATTCCCTGACAGGTTAACTGGGACAGCAAAGACCACTGTTTTCAGCAAAAAAATTCTTTACAACGAGATTGATGTCAACAACCACGTCAACAATACCCGTTACCTGGATTGGGTGATGGACTGCTTTGACAGTGATTTCCACCAAAAATACCGGATCAAAAGCTTTTCCCTCGAATTTTTGGGTGAAATGCACTGGGGGGATGAGGTAGAACTTTTGTCGGGGAATGAAGGCACATCGTTCCATATCCAGGCGGTGAATGTGAAAACAGGTAAAATTGCGTTTCGTGCAAATGTTGATTGGTTCAGATAAAAATCAAAACGAAAATTTTGATATATTTGGAGATACCATAACGGCTAACAATGAGGACCAATTTAACCACAACTGTTGTAATCCTGGGATTACTTGTCTCATTTTTGTTCAATTGCAAGAAAGATTCGCCAAACGAATTGCCAACACTTACCGCTTCAGCAGTTTCAGCTGTCACTGTGAATTCAGCTACAGCTGGTGGCGAAGTTACCGATGACGGTGGTGAAGCGGTAACGGCTAGGGGAGTTTGCTGGAGTCCAACCAATAAGACACCTACCACAGCCGACAGTAAAACAGTTGATGGATCCGGACTCGGAGCATTTTCCAGTCAAATTAACGGTCTTGAATCCAATACCACCTATCACCTTAGGGCCTATGCCACCAATGTTGTTGGAACTGCCTACTACAGTCAGGCCAGTTTTAAAACCCTGGGGTTGGCCGCATCAATTACGACCACCACTCCTATTACTTCAATCACGGGTACTACTGCTTCGGGCGGTGGGACCATTTCCTCCATGGGTAGTACTTCGGTTACAGCCAGGGGGGTCTGCTGGAGTACCAAGGTCAATCCAACCATTTCTGACAACAAATCTTCGGATGGTACGGGTACAGGAAGCTATACAAGTACCATTTTGGGGCTGACTCCCGGAACAACATACCATGTACGGGCTTATGTAACCAATAGTTCAGGTACATCCTATGGTGAAGATATCACTTTCTCTACCTTGCCGGTCAATGCGAATCTCACGACCACCCCAGTAACTGCCATCACCACATCTTCTGCATCCAGCGGTGGTAATCTGGTCAATGACGGAGGCTCTCCCGTTACTGCCAGAGGGGTTTGCTGGAGTACTACCACCAATCCGACCATCGCAAACAAAAAAACAACCGATGGTATTGGTACAGGAGGTTATGCAAGTGCTATCACCGGGTTGAGTTCCGGAACAACTTATTACGTGAAGTCCTATGCAACCAATGGTGCGGGTACAGCATACGGAAACGAATTAACTTTCACAACTACATCAGTTACCGCTACGATTTCAACTGCCGCGGTAACTGAAACTACTACGAATTCAGCTGTAAGCGGAGGTACAATCACCGCGAATGGGGGTGTTGCAGTAACCATGCGCGGAGTGTGCTGGAGTACTTCACAAATGCCAACAATCTCCGACAGCAAGACCATTGATGGAGCAGGTGATGGTAGTTTTGTCAGCACCTTGAAGGGATTGAATTCTGGAACGACTTACCACGTG
Organism: uncultured Tangfeifania sp.; assembly: GCA_964630075.1. Lineage (GTDB taxonomy): Bacteria > Bacteroidota > Bacteroidia > Bacteroidales > Prolixibacteraceae > CAINVV01. The sequence goes on along the minus strand of CAZVTL010000057.1, from coordinate 9,149 downwards.
AGGGCTTATGCTACAAATAGCTCAGGGACTTCGTATGGCGCCGATATCCTATTTACCACAGTACCAGTAAATGCAAATCTCACAACTACATCCGTCACAGCCATCACAACCAATTCAGCTTCAAGCGGTGGCATTCTCGTTAATGATGGAGGCTCTCCGGTAACTGCCAGGGGCGTGTGCTGGAGTACTACCACCAATCCGACCATTTCGAACATGAAGACGACTGACGGGACCGGGACAGGTGGATATGCAAGTGCCATTTCAGGTTTGACTCCCGGTACAACCTATTATGTAAAGGCCTATGCCACAAACAGTGTGGGTACGGCATATGGAAACGAAATAACTTTCACCACAGCATCAATTCCTGCCACACTTACAACGGCAAATGTAACTGCTGCCACCACCACTTCTGCCGTAAGTGGCGGCTCCATCACCTCAAATGGCGGAGCAGCAGTGACGGTCAGGGGCGTCTGCTGGAGTACTTCACAAATGCCAACCATAACCGACCGCAGAACTGTAGATGGTGCGGGTGACGGAAATTTCACCAGTACCCTGAAGGATTTGACCGCCAGGACGACCTATTACGTGAGGGCCTATGCAACAAATAGTTCCGGTACCGCTTATGGAAATGAAGTCAGTTTTGTATCTGCCTCTACCTCCCCGACTTTGACGACCAATCAAATGAGTGAGATTACCGGCACCTCCGCCTCTGGTGGAGGATACATCACCAACGATGGAGGATCTCCTGTAGTTTCCAGGGGAATTTGCTGGAGTGTATCCTCCAATCCTACGGTGTCAAACAACAAGACATCAGATGGTTCCGGCACAGGCGCTTTTACCAGCAGTATGGCGGGATTGACTGCCGGTTTGACCTACCATGTCAGGGCCTATGCGACCAATAATGTTGGCACTTCCTATGGCAATGAAGTGACCTTTGTTGCTAGCGATCTTAAAATTTCAACCACCACCAGTGGTACCACCACCACGAATACAGCCACCATTTCAGGATCAGTAGGGGATGTGAGTGGTTCAAGTATCATAGCCAGGGGCTTTTGCTGGAGCACCTCACCCAATCCTACCATCGCTGACAACAAATCCTCAGATGGTACTGGACAGGGGAATTTCACGGCCATACTCACAGGACTAGCTCCAGGAACAACCTACTATGTAAGACCATATGCCATCAATAGCGTAGGCACAGCCTATGGTCCCGAACAGATCATTACCACAACAGCCATTACGGCAACGGTTTCAACCAGTGCAATTGCATCCATTAACTCAAATTCAGCCATTTCGGGCGGAAATATTCCTTCCACCGGTGGCGGTGTAATTTCAGCCCGTGGAGTTTGCTGGAGTACTTCTCCTGGCCCTACCATCTTCCATAACAAGACCTCCGATGGAACCGGGCCGGGAAATTTCAGTAGTTCCATTACCGGATTATCCGTGTCGACTGTTTATTACGTGAGGGCTTATGCCACAAACAGTGCAGGGACTTCGTATGGAAATGAACTCTCTTTTTCGACCTCCTATGCAGTGCCTTCTCTCACAACCCTTTCGATTTCCTCCATTTCTCCAACCTCTGCTTCAGGAGGAGCAAATATCTCTTTCGACGGTGGATCGATGGTTTTGGTCAGGGGGGTATGCTGGAGTACCACTCATGATCCGACTACTGCCAACAGCAAAACAACGGTGGGTAGCGGAACAGGCAGTTTTGGCAGCTCTTTAACTGCATTGACCCCAGGAACAACTTACTATGTGAGGGGATATGCAACCAATGAGGCTGGTACTGGATACGGAAATGAAGTTACTTTCACCACAACCAACATTTATGCTGTTCTTTCGACTGCTGCCATTGCAACGGTACAATCCACAACTGCAACTGGCGGAGGAAACATTGGCAGCGATGGCAGCTCCCCTGTGACTTCCAGGGGTGTTTGCTGGAGTACCTCTGAGAGTCCGACCATTGCCAATAGCAAGACAACCGATGGTTCCGGAACAGGGAATTTTTCGAGCCAGCTTACAGGTCTGACAGCTGGCACCACCTACTTTGTGAGGGCTTATGCCACAAACAGTGCCGGGACCTCCTACGGAAATCAAGAAACCTTCACCACAAAGGGAACATTGGCGACCCTGATCACAAATCAAATCACCTCCATTGGCTCGACAACAGCTACCAGTGGAGGTTCCATCATTACTGCCGGTGCCAATGTATCGGCTAGGGGAGTCTGTTGGAGTACCTCTCCAAATCCAACTATTTCAGACAGTTTTACGACAGATGGTTCAGGACCGGGAAGCTTCACCAGCTTGATTACAGGGCTTAATTCTGGGATCAGTTATTATGTGAGAGCTTATGCTACCAACACCGAAGGGACAGCCTACGGAAATCAAGTCATCTTCACGGCTTCAGCGCTTATTCCCGTATTAACCACTACCGCTGTCACCTCTATTACAGGTACATCTGCTGTAAGCGGAGGGAATATTACTGCGTCAGTGGGTTCTGTGGTGACTGCCAGGGGCATTTGCTGGAATACCTCTTCCAATCCGACCATTTACAATACCAGGACGAATGATGGTTCAGGTACTGGCAGCTATACCAGCAATCTTACAGGGTTGGCTTCGGGTCAAACCTATTATGTGCGGGCTTATGCAACGAACAGTGCAGGCACTGCCTATGGCAATGAGGTCGTATTCACAATTGGTGCAATGCTTCCTACTTTGACCACCAATACAATAAGTGCGATCAACGCTATTTCAGCTACCGGAGGAGGTAACATTCTCTCTTCAGGTGGGGCCTTTGTGACAGCACGGGGTGTCTGCTGGAGTACTTCAGCCGATCCTACCATTTCAAATTCCACAACTTCGGATGGAAGTGGTACCGGAGGTTATACAAGCTACCTCAGAACACTGTTACCGGGAACAACCTATTGGGTGAGGGCCTATGCCACCAACAGCGTCGGAACTGCCTATGGAAATTCGATTGCCTTCTCTACAGCCACAGTTTTGGCCACATTGACTACTACCTCTGTTTCTCAGATCACTGCAAATTCGGTGTTAAGTGGAGGAAATATAACAAGCGATGGCGGTACCCTTGTAACTACCCGAGGAGTCTGCTGGAGTACTTCCCCCAATCCTTCTATCGGAAACAGTAAGACCACAGATGGGACAGGCACAGGTATTTTTATCAGTTCAATAGCCGGACTTACGCCGGGAACAACCTACTATTTGAGGGCCTATGCGACAAACAGTGTTGGTACTGTATATGGAAACGATTTCATCTTCAGTACGGCTGGGGTGGCACCCACTTTGACAACTGCAAATGCTTCTGCTGTCACCGCTTCTACTGCCAACAGCGGTGGAAATGTTACATCAGCCGGAGGCGCCTCTGTTTCAGACAGGGGTGTATGCTGGAGCACTTCACCCAACCCAACCATTGCGGACCATAAGGTGTCCAGCGGTCCGGGGTCAGGGGCCTTTGTCAGCAATGTCTCCGGACTTGCAGTGGAAACCACCTACTTCCTCAGGGCCTATGCCACCAACAATATAGGTACCTCCTACGGCAACCAGATAACTTTTACCACTTCCCCCAAACCAATTGTCAGTGCAGGACTCAGTCAAACCAATATTTTGGGAACCATTACGAGTTCATTGAACAATGGATGCGGAAGCTGGCTCATGACAAACCTTAACGGGAGTGCTCCTCCGCAAGGCTATGCCGTAAGCTGGACCATCCTTTCAGGGTCAAATGGCTGCTTTTCAGGAGCCGGTGTCAGAAATCCACAATTTTATGGAAGGCAATGTACTACTTATGTTTTGCGGTATACCCTGACAGAAACAACAACCGGTGCAACCTATTCAAGCGACATGACCGTATCCTTTGCACCATTTAAATCTGTGCAAATTACGAGAAGTGGAGGAACGGATGCAGGAACCACCTATACCTATACAAAGGCTGACGGCACCTATTCCGGACCAAAGTCAATCGCTATGGGAGAGACAGTTACAGTATGTGCTTACAACGGGATCGTTACGAATTCCGGAAAAGTATTTGATGCTGCTTCAGGCGTTACCATAACGATTCTTGGTGATTGCTGTAATTAGGAAAATGAGTTGCTAATTACCTAAGAATTTCCCAAACCATTTGGCTGGGTTTTTCACGATTTTCATCCCTTTTTCGATGATGGTGTTGTCAAAATCGTGTGAAAACATCAACTCGGTGGTATCATCAGCGGCTGAAGTATAGATGAGGATAAAGCTAAAATGTTCGAAATGTTTGGCCATAATCCGCGGAATACTCTCCTGCGACAATTTGTAGGATACCCCACCACTTCTTGGCAATGGAATAAGAATCAGATCAGAAGGTGACAGGAGCTGGCCAAGATTCTGAAACTCCTCCCAATCGGTAAAGTCGGTATGACCAATGCGAACTGAAGAGCGCTGCTGTTTGTGGAATTCCGCAACATGCTCGTAGGTCTGTGGAGTAGAAAGAAAGTGAATGGAGAGTTCGAGGGATTTTCCCATCCTAAGGAGACGGCTCATCCAATTCTGAAAACCATATTCACGATCTGCAAATTTGGGACAGATGACCACAATCTTCTTGAATTGGCTCAGGTTAGCCTGAATGCTTGCCACCCATACTGCCTGGTCTGTATTCTCGACAATGTACTTGACATTGTTTCCAAAGAGCATTTCTGAGAACTGATTCTTCATGGCAAATCCGATAATGATTTCGGAGGCAAAAATCTCCTTTGCAACCCGCTTGATGCCAGCCGTCACCTTTTGGTCGATGGTGGTAATAATCTCGACTTTTTGATCAATTGCCGCCGCATGAATGATGGCCTGTTCCAACATCTTCCTTGCCTCTATCAATTTGGATTTTGCGGTGTGGTCATCATCCACCACCGACAGACTGACGATTGGGAACCTGTTTTTTGGCAATTTAATCGCGATAGCCAGGTCGATCAGCCGTTCCATGGTATTTGGATTCGAGATCGGTACCAGAATTTTCTGCTCCATCTGCGGAGTAACCTCGGCACTGGAGTAATTTTTTTCTTCGATGAGGATCTTTTTGGCTGCATTTTCCGTGATAAAGGAGGCTACCAGACAGGTTACCAAAATCAGGACAATGGTTCCATTCAGGACATTTTCATCCACAATACCCATTCTGAATCCAACCATGATAACTGCCAACGTGGCAGCAGCATGCGAACTGCTCATGCCAAAAATCAGCCTTCGCCAGTTGGCAGGAAAACGGAAGGTTATGGAGGTCATGGCAGCGGCAAGATACTTTCCAATAATGGCAACTACCGTAAGCGTTCCTGCAATGATCCAGGCATAGGTGCCATTGCCAATAACCGACAAGTTAATCAGCATACCGACACTGATCAGGAAAAATGGGATAAAGATGGCATTGCCCACAAATTCGAGTCTGTTCATCAAGGAGGAAGTACGAGGTACAAACCTGTTCAAGGCTATACCTGCTGCAAATGCACCAATGATCGGTTCAAGGCCTGCGACCTCAGAGAGGAAGGCGGCAAAGAATACCATCGACAATACGAAGATAAAATGAGACCTTTTTTCACCCTCCAACTTTTTAAAGAACCAGGAGGTAAGAACCGGAATCAAAAGAAAGACAACCATCAGAAAAAGTACCACCGAAATGGCAAAATTGATCCAGAATTGGAGGTTGATCTCCCCCTTCACTGAGCCTACTATCACAGCAAAGAGGACCAAAACAGCTGTATCAGTCAACATGGTACCCCCAACGGTAATGGCAACAGCCTCATGCCTTGAGATCCCCATTCTGCTAACAATCGGATAGGTAACGAGCGTGTGGGTTGAAAACATACTTGCTACCAGCAAACTGGCATTGAAATCCAGCTCTATAAGGTAACGGCACACCGGAAAACCAATGGCCATGGGGATGACAAAAGTGTAAAACCCGAAAACCAGACTCTTGTGCTTGTTGGTTTTGAACTCCTTCAGGTCAAGTTCAAGCCCGGCCAGAAACATAATGTAAAGCAGGCCAATGGTTGAAAAGAGGTCGACTGCAGCATTCTTTTCGATCCAGCCCAAACCGTGTGGACCGATGATCAGGCCTGATAGGATCAACCCAATAATCCCTGGAATTTTTAAACTTCTCAACAAAATGGGAGCCAGCAGGATAATGAAGAGTATCACTGCAAAGATCAAAACCGAACTGTGAAAAGGCTTTTGCAAAAGATCGATCAGTCTGTCCAGTATTTGTGTCATGTGTGTGCTACACTAAATTTATTGGGTTTCCAAATATAGACAAATCAGATAAATAATAGTCGTGCAGAAAAAGGTTGTATCAAAATGTTACCATAGCCAATTGCCATATTGGCCAAATACAAGACAATTGTACTTTTATGGCTAAAATTCTTCAGAAATTATGTACCTTGGGGGACGTTTTCATTCAAAAAGACCTTTTTCCAACAAATCAACCAAAAAATGAAAAAATTAATCTCCCTTTTGTTATTGGTTAATGCCTTGGTCCCGGCCCAGGCACAGCTTACCCTTAAAGCTCCCGGAGTGAAATGGGATCCCACTTATAGTTTTGATCAGTGCAATGTTTTCAAGATGGAAGTATATGCCAAAAACAATGAGTTGATGCGTACCTTTAACTACAAAACCTATTACCAAACCAATGGAGACAATTTCCTGGTAAAAATTGATGCCGGTGGCAAGGGAAATGGAATGGAAACCATTCTGGACATAAAAAATGAGGTAGCCATTCAGATGATTGGTACAGGCGGCGGTGCAATTCCCTACTACAATGCCGGTGTCTTCAAATATCCTGCAGAAGCTGATGTAAAGCGGCTGGAGATTGTCCCAACTTCAGAAACAAAACAAATTGCAGGAGTTCCTTGTAAGAAATACACCTATACCTTCAAGAAAATCTTTGGAGAGGTGTGGATTACAGACCAGGTAACAATGAAAAATGACATTGGCGTATTTCGGGCATGTAAAATGCAGGCGCTGCACAATACTCTATCGGCCGGGGGTTTTGTGATGGAGATGACCACCGAGGATGCCAAGGGTGGCCGCACCCTGATGACCACTGTCTCACTTCAGAACAAAGACACATATACCATTGATTTTAAAGGTGTTAATATGAATACTGCAATTAACAAAGTGAACTATTACACTTTCTGATCCGATATTGCTATACTTTGTTCCATGAATAAACACTTGGAGCCTGCAACAAGATGCATAACAAACCTAACACTTTATTCTGCACGAACTATGGATTTACCAAACCTGCCTAACCCATCTTAACGTGGTTGGTACATTGAAATGTGTTCTATTTTATGAAAAAAAGGTGCCGTTCAGCAAAATAAATCCCTGCCCAAACCATTTCAATTCTTATCTTTGGAACCGTCAATTTTCCATTTAAAGAACAACTTCTCCCATTTGTGAAATGAACTTTAAACTTTCTTTCCGGATGTGAGTCAAATCAAAGCATCAACCAGTTTGACATGAACAAAAAAAAGCAGCTGATTATCGCCTCAGTGTCGATCGCATTGTTACTTCTCGTCATCTTTAGTCTAAGCCGAAAATCAGGGGAAGAATTGATTACCTGTAAAGTACAAAAAGGGAGTATTGAGGTCAAGGTACATACCTCAGGCCAGCTGGAGTCCGAAAATTCGGAGAACATCCTGCTACCGGCAGTATTATCCACCCAAAACGTCAGGGTTTACGAAATTAAAATTACCGATCTGATTGAAGAGGGAACAGTGGTCGACT